>NZ_JASJVC010000021.1:0-56243 GCF_035019905.1 Sphingomonas sp. 10B4
CGCGATCGGCGCGCCCTGCTTGAGGTTCGCATGGAGATCGTCGGCGTAGATCGCCGCCTGATGCTCGTCGGGGGCGACGCGAGAAAATTAGATCGACGCGTTCCCGCGGGCCATTGCGACGATCCCGGTGCGCGCGACCTCGCACAGCCCGACTTCGCGCATCAGCGTGATGAACGTGTCGATCTTCTCGCGCCCACCGGTCACTTCGAACACGAAGCTGGTGGTGGTCGCATCGACGACGCGCGCGCGATAGACATCGGCGAGGCGGAGCGCTTCGATCCGGTGATCGCCCGTGCCCGACACCTTTAGCAAGGCAAGCTCGCGCTCGACATGCGGGCCGAGCGCGGTGAGGTCGGTCACCGAATGCACCGGGATCAGCCGGTCGAGCTGCGCAAGGATCTGCTCCATCGTCGCATCGCTCGCGGAGGTCACGATCGTGATCCGGCTGACCGCCTTGTCGGCGGTGACGTCGGACACCGTCAGGCTCTCGATATTATAGCCGCGGGCGGTGAACAGGCCGGCGATCCGCGCGAGAATGCCGGGCTCGTTGTCGACCATCACCGCCAGAGTGTGGCGCGAGGCTTTTTCCTTGGTGATGTGCATGATTACCTCGTCGCCCCGGCGCAGGCCGGGGCCGCTCCGTTGGGGAGTGAAACGGTGGATGCGCGCGATAGCGTAGCGGCCCCGGCCTGGGCTAGGGCGACGGAAATTGCACCCATCACACCAGCGCCTTCGCTTCGTCGTCCATTTCTCCCGACACTTCGCTCGCCTGGAGCAGCATCTCGGTATGCGCCGCTCCGCTCGGGATCATCGGGAAGCAGTTTGCCAGCTTGGCGACGCGGCAATCGACGATCACCGGACCGTCATGGTCGAGCATCGCGGCGATCCCGTCGTCGAGCTGGCCGAGCCCTTCGATGCGGATGCCCTTCCAGCCATAGGCCTCGCCTAGCTTCACGAAGTCCGGGAGGGAATCGCTGTAACTCTCGGAATAGCGGCTCGAATAGGTCAACTCCTGCCACTGGCGGACCATCCCCATATATTCGTTGTTGAGGATGAAGATCTTGACCGGCAGCCGGTATTGCGACGCCGTCGCCAGCTCCTGGATGTTCATCTGGATCGAGGCTTCGCCGGCAATGTCGATCACCAGCGCCTTGGGATTGCCGAGCTGCGCACCGATCGCGGCGGGCAGGCCGTAACCCATCGTGCCGAGGCCGCCGCTGGTCAGCCATTTGTTCGGCGCGTCGAAGCCGAAATGCTGCGCCGCCCACATCTGGTGCTGGCCGACCTCGGTAGTGATGATCGGCGCGCGCTTGTGCGTTGCCTCCCACAGCGCGCGGACCGCCCGCTGTGGCATGATGTCGTTATCAACCTCTGGAAAATCGAGGCTTTTCTTGGCGCGCCACTCGCCGATCATCTGCCACCAGGCGGCGAGATCGGGCTTGGGATGGCGTCGCGCCTTGAACACGCGGACCATGTCCTCGAGCGCGTGGCCGACATCGGCGACGATCGCGAGATCGACGCGCACGTTCTTGTTGATCGACGAGCGATCGATATCGACGTGGATTTTGCGGCTGAACGGGCTGAACGCGTCGAGCCGCCCAGTCACCCGGTCATCGAAGCGCGCGCCGAGGCAGACGATCAGGTCGGCCTTGTTCATCGCCAGATTGGCTTCGTAGGTGCCGTGCATGCCGAGCATGCCGAGCCACTGCTCGCCGCTCGCCGGATAGGCGCCGAGGCCCATCAGCGTCGACGTGACGGGCGCGCCGCTGACCCGCGCGAGTTCGCGCAGCAACTGGCTCGCCGCCGGGCCGGCATTGATGATGCCGCCGCCGGTGTAGAGGATCGGGCGCTCGGCGGCCGCGAGCATGTCGACCGCTTGCTCGATCGAGGTCTGGTCGGCCTTGATCTGTGGGCGATAGGTCTTGTGGCGAATGGGACCTGGCTTGGTGTAGCGCGCGGTCGCGACCTGGACGTCCTTGGGGATGTCGATCACCACTGGACCGGGGCGGCCCGATGTGGCGATGTAGAACGCCTCGTGGATCGTGTCGCCGAGCTTGGCCGGGTCCTTCACCAGATAATTGTGCTTCGAACAGTGGCGCGTGATGCCCACCGTGTCGGCTTCCTGGAACGCGTCGGTGCCGATCAGCGCGGTCGGCACCTGGCCGGTGATCACCACCATCGGGATCGAATCCATCAGCGCGTCGGTGATCCCGGTGACGGCATTGGTCGCGCCGGGGCCCGAGGTGACGAGCACCACGCCGGGCTTGCCGGTCGAGCGGGCATAGCCTTCGGCGGCATGCGTCGCGGCTTGCTCGTGGCGCACCAGGATGTGCTTGATCCGCCCGGAGCGGAACAGGGCGTCGTAGATCGGTAGGACGGCACCGCCCGGATAGCCGAAGACGACCTCCACGCCGAGATCGCACAGCGCCTCGATCAGGATGTCTGCTCCGCTTTTCTCGGTCACGTCTCGTCTCCCGTCGCGCCGCCAACGATTAGCAGCCTTCGAGCGGTGCTGCTAGAGAAACGAAATGTGCGTGTCAACGGCTATCTACGTAATAATATGTCGAAACTACCGCTTCTTTCGCCGCTTTCTAACGCGGCAGTCCGATGCCAGCTCGCCGGAGGCTGATTGCGGAACCAAGTATATTGGCGTTTTGCATATTGCCGCGTTGCGAGTGCGACCGCATCAACCGCTTGTTTTTGCGATATTTCTCCCAACAACGTAGACGCAACCTCCCTGACGCCAATGGCGCGCCGGATCGGGGCTTCGGGGGCGATTTCGCTGCGCGCGAGCAGCGCGCTCACTTCCGCGCGCGCACCGCCCGCGAGCATCGTCTCCGCGCGGCTATCGCAGCGCGCCCACAGCCAGTCACGATCGGGCAGCAGGACGATCGCGGCGAGCGCGATCCGCTCACCGATCCCACCGATCCGCTCTTCTTGCCAGCGTGTCAGCGTCCGCCCGGTCGAGCGCACCACTTCGAGCGCGCGCGCCACGCGCGTCGTGTCGGCGGGGGCGAGGCGCGCGGCGGCGGGGGGATCGAGCGCGGCGAGTGCCGCATGCGCCTGCGCAACCGGCAGCGCGCGGACCTCCGCGCGGACGGCCGGGTCGATCTCGGGTACCGGCGCGATTCCGTCGAGCAGCGTACGCAGGTATAGGCCGGTACCGCCGACCAACACGGGCAGCTTGCCGAGCGCGTGCGCACGGTCGATCTCGGCGCGCGCCTCGTCGGCCCAACGCGCGGCGGAATAGCTTTCGGCGCCATCGACATGGCCGAACAGCCGGTGCGGCACGCGCGCTTCGTCCGCCTCGGTCGGGCGCGCGGTCAGGACGCGCAGGTCGCGATAGACTTGCGCGGAATCGGCATTGATGACGATTCCGTCGTGACGTTCGGCGACCGCGATGCCGAGTGCGGACTTGCCGCTCGCGGTCGGCCCTGCGATGAGCGCGACCTGCGGGAGATTGACTGTGTTCATTGCCACCTTGATAGCATCGGAAACGCTCAGCGCAGGCGATCTTTCTGCAGCGATCGACCGGATTGCGGCTGTGGGCTGCGCACCGGCGACCTCGGCGTGGATCGAGCCCGAGAAGGCGGTCGATATCCTGTTCGGTGTTTCGCCCGACGCCGCGCGCAAAGCGCTCGAGGGTGTGTTCGAAGGCGTCGATGTCGTCGTGCAATCGGTCGACGGGCGCGAGAAGAAGCTGCTCGTCGCCGACATGGATTCGACGATGATCACCGTCGAATGCATCGACGAGCTCGCCGATTATGCGGGCATCAAGCCACAGATCGCGGCGATCACCGAAGCGGCGATGCGCGGCGAACTCGATTTCGAGGGAGCGCTCGATGCGCGGGTCGCATTGCTCAAGGGGCTCGACGAGGCGGTGATCGAGCGCTGTCTCGCCGAGCGCGTGACGATCATGCCGGGCGCCGTGGCG
Organism: Sphingomonas sp. 10B4; assembly: GCF_035019905.1. Taxonomy (NCBI): domain Bacteria; kingdom Pseudomonadati; phylum Pseudomonadota; class Alphaproteobacteria; order Sphingomonadales; family Sphingomonadaceae; genus Sphingomonas; species Sphingomonas sp. 10B4. The sequence goes on from NZ_JASJVC010000021.1 coordinate 3,935, forward strand.
CTGGTGCGGACGATGCGGGCGCGTGGCGCGACCGCGATCCTGGTGTCGGGCGGCTTCACGCGCTTTGCCGAGCCGGTCGCCGAGCGGATCGGCTTCCACCGCGCGATCGCCAATCGGCTCGAGCTCGGCGACGGCGTGCTGACGGGCACGGTCGCGAAACCCGTCGTTGGCTCCGACACGAAATTGCAGACGTTGCTCGCGGCGCGGGCCGAGTTTGGCTTACTGCCCGAGCAAACGCTCGCGGTGGGCGACGGCGCGAACGATCTGGCGATGGTGCAGGAAGCGGGGCTCGGCGTCGCCTATCACGCCAAGCCGATCGTCGCCGCAGCGGCGGCGGCACGGATCGATCACGGTGATCTCTCTGCGCTGCTCTACGCCCAGGGCATCGCGCGCGACGATTGGGTGACCGCCTGACGCATGGCGTGCGCCGCGCTTATGGCGCGACGGGCACGCACGGCTTGATCGATCCGCACGCCGATTGCGCGGCGCCTTTCGACGCGAAGGGCCCGACGAGCACGCGCGTCATCGCGCCGCTTTTTACATAGGATACGTCTGCACCGCCGAACCGCCGACCGACCTGGCTCCACAGCTTGCGCGCATTGGCGGGGTCTCCGAACGAGCCGAGCTGCACCTTCCAGCCGCCGCGGCTGGTCGCGACCGCCGTCGGCGCTGGCCCGCGTGCTGGTTCGGGGGTGGGGCTCGGCGCGGGCGGGCGTGGCCGTTGCGGCTGAGGACGCTTCGGCTGCCGCTCGGGCGCTAGAGCCAGCACCTCGGGTTTGCGCGGGACGTTGGGGTCGTACGCGGACGGCGGCAAGTCGGTGCTACGCACGCCAGCGCCGCCCGGCTTGCTGGCGAGTGCAGGCGGCAGTTCGGGGCGTTGCGCCTCGGCCTCGTAGCGGCGCGCGAGCTCGAGGCCTTGCTGGCGCTGGTCGGTCGGGATCGCCTTGTCCATCTGCGCTTGGACTTCGGACGCCTTCGGCGTGTTGGCGGCGGCGGCGCGGACGATCCATGCATAGGCGCGCGGCCAGTCCTTCGCGCCGCCATCACCGTTGAACAGCATCGTGCCATAGACCAGCTGCGCGCGTGGCTCGCCGCGCAGCGCTGCTTTCTCGAGCCACGGCGCGGCGTCGTTCGGCTTGTGCTGATCGAACAGGATCAGCCCGTATTTCGCCTGGGCGGCGACATGGCCCTGGAGCGCCGCCTTGCGGAACCAGCTTTCGGCGACGGGAATATCGGTGGGTACGCCGCGCCCGAGCGTATAGGCCTGCGCGAGGTTGAACTGCGCGTCGGCATCGCCGGCATTCGCCGCCGGGCGCCATTCGGCAATGGCTTTCTTATAGTCGGCGCGGCCCCACGCCTCGACGCCCTCGCGCACATCCGCCAGCGCGGGGCTTGCCGAAAGCAGCGTTCCCGCCAGCGCCATCCATACTCGTTTGCGCATGATCGTCGTCCTGTCCCGTGCGTCTGTACCACCTGACCATGCCGACTAGCGCCGGCTTGGCAAAGATTTCGTTAGCCGTTTTGCGCCGCGCGCCGGCAGCACCGAGCGCGTTAACCCTTCCTTGACCGATCCTATGGCATTCGTTGGCCTCGATTAAAGGGGCGAAAGGGGCTCATGCGCGTTCTTGCGATGGCATCTCAAAAGGGCGGATCGGGCAAGACTACCTTGTCCGGCCACCTGGCAGTACAGGCGCAGCTCGCAGGGGCGGGGCCGGTGGTGCTGATCGACATCGATCCGCAGGGGTCCTTGTCGGATTGGTGGAACGAGCGGCAGAGCGAGTTTCCCGCTTTCGCGCAGACCACCGTCGCGCGGCTCGCCGCCGATCTCGAAGTGCTGCGCCAGCAGGGCTTCAAGCTGGCGATGATCGATACCCCGCCCGCCATCACCATGGCGATCCAGAGCGTGATCGCGGTGGCCGAACTGATCGTCATCCCGACGCGGCCGAGCCCGCACGATCTGCGCGCCGTCGGCGCGACGGTCGATCTGTGCGAGCGCGCGGGCAAGCCGCTGCTATTCGTCGTCAACGGCGCCACGCCCAAGGCGCGGATCACCTCCGAAGCCGCGGTCGCGCTGTCGCAGCATGGCACGGTCGCCCCGATCACGATCCACCACCGCACCGATTTCGCAGCGTCGATGATCGACGGGCGGACGGTGATGGAAGTCGACGCGAAGGGCCGCTCGGCGCAGGAAGTGCGCGACCTGTGGACCTATATCTCCGACCGGCTCGAGAAGAATTTCCGCCGCACGGTGTTCGCGACGCCGACCTCGATCAACGGCTTTGGCGCGCCGCGTCCCGCCGCGGGAGGTGGTTTCGGCCGCCGCGTGGTGAGCTGAGATGAGCATGTTCGGAAACCCCAAGCCGACCGCCCCCAAGGCGACGGCGTCGCTGTCCTCGACGTTGCTTGCGCGCAAGGGCATGGCGAAGCCCGCGATGCGCCCGCAGGGCTTTGGCGGGTTCGGCGCGATGCCGGGCGCGCACGACGATCTTGGCTGGAACGACATGGGCGACACGCCGCCGGTTCCGCCGGTGCTCGTCCAGCGCGAAGTGCTGCGCGAGGAATTTGCGCAACCCGTCGCAGCGCCCGAGCCGGTCGTGATGCCTGAACCCATTCCGGTCGCTGCCGAGCCCGAGCCAGCTGCAGCGTTGGAGCCCGAGCCTGCGCGCCTCGTGTCGAAGCCCGTTTCGGTCGCAACCGCGACGCGGATCGGCCGCGAGACGAGCAAGAAGCACAACAAGAAGCGCCCCAAGTCGGCGTTCACGCTGCGGCTCGACGAAGACCGGCATCTCCGCCTGCGTCTGGCCAGCGCGCTGCACAATGCCTCGGCCCAGTCGCTGGTCACCGAGGCGCTCGATCAATTCCTGCAAACCTTGCCCGAAGTCGAAAATCTGGTGCGCCAGTTGCCGACACGGGCGCAGCGATAAACCCCGAGGAGGGCGTTACGATGAAGACCCGGTCCGCCATCACTTTCGGCCCGCTTACCGTGGGGCTTTCGCTCCTCATGCTCGGGGGCACGATCGCGGCGACCGCAGTGTCGACGATCGCCGCTGCCAGCGCCCGCGCGCAATCGCGCGCCGAGAAGGAAGCGCGGACCGAGGCCGCCGCGGCGCAGCAGGCGTTGCGCGCAGGCCGTTTCGCCGAGGCGATCGGCCATGCCGAGCGCGCCGTCGGCGACCAGCCCGACGCAGCCGAATACCGCATGATTCTTGGCCAGAGCTATCTCAAGGCCGGGCGCTTCGCTTCGGCGCGCGATGCCTTTGCCGACACGCTGACGCTTGCCCAGGGCAACGGCAAGGCGGCATTGAACCTCGCGCTCGCGCAGATCGCGACGGGCGACTGGGCCGGCGCGCGCACGACGCTCGACGCCAACGCGGCGACGATCCCGGTCAGCGACCGCGGCCTTGCGATCGCGCTCGCGGGTGACCCCGCAACCGCGGTCGAAATGCTCGGCGCTGCGGCGCGCGGCCCTGAAGCCGACGCCAAGGTCCGCCAGAATTACGCGCTCAGCCTGGCGCTTGCCGGACGCTGGCGCGAGGCGCAGGCGGTGGTGGCAATGGATGTCGCCCCGGCCGATGTCTCGCGGCGCATCCTCGATTGGTCGACCTTCTCGCGGCCCAGCTCGGCATCGGATCAGGTCGCGACCTTGCTCGGCGTAACGCCAGCGGTCGATCCCGGCCTGCCGGTCGCGCTTGCACTCAACGGCGCGGCGCGCGGCGGCACGACCGCGCTGGCGAAGGCCGAGCAGCCGATCGACAGCTATATGCCCGGCCAGGTCGGGGCCGAGCCTGCAGCCCCGTCGGCCCCCGTCGCAGTGGCCGAAGTCGCTGCGGCGCCGACGCAGCAAGTCGCCGCGGTCGGTCCGACGATTGCCGGCGTGGTGTTCGCCGAACGCAAGGAAGTCGTTCAGGCGTTGCCGGTCGCCTATGCCAAGGCCCCGACCAAGCGCGGCAGCGTGGCGGCGCGGATCGCGGTCGCGAACAGCGGCGCTGCGCCACGCGCTGCGTCGGCATTCCCCGAACCGCGTGCGCCGATGCGCGGCGGCTTCGTCGTTCAGCTCGGCGCCTATGATACCGCAGGCGTCGCGCATGATGCGTGGACGCGTGTGACGCGCCGGTACGCCGGTTTCGCGAGCCACACGCCGCAGGGCATGACTGTGTCGCGCGGCGGCAAGCAATTCTACCGCTTGTCGGTCGGCGGCTTCGCGCGCGCCGATGCGGTGTCGATGTGCCAGCAGTATCGCAGCCGTGGCGGCGCGTGCTTCGTCCGCGCCGGCGCGGGCGATCAAGTCGCGATGTGGGCCAAGGGGCGCGAACTGGCGTCGCGCTGAGGCGGCGTCAGGCGGGGACGGGAAGGGCTGTACCGCCCTTGAACAGCCGCAGCACCTTGCCCTGTACCGGCAGCCCGTCGAACGGCGTATTGCCGGCCTTGGCGTGAAGCCGGTCGCCCGCGATCTGCCACGGTGCTTCGGGCGCCAGCAGCAACAGATCCGCGGGCGCGCCGACGCCAAGCGACCCCGCTTCCACGCCGAGCACCTTCGCCGGATTGGCCGCGAGCAGCGCGAACAGGCGCTGGAGCGAGATCGTCTCGTCGCGCACCAGACCAAGGCCAAGCGCGAGCAGCGTTTCGGCGCCCGCCATTCCCGATGCCGAGTCGGCGAAGGGCAGGCGCTTTTCCTCGGGCCCACGTGGATCATGGCCCGAGCACAAAACGTCGATCGTCCCGTCGGCCAAGGCAGCGACCGCGGCCTGGCGGTCGCTCTCACTGCGCAGCGGCGGCGAGAGGTGTGCGAAAGTGCGGAAATCGGTCATCGCGATGTCCGACAGCAGCAGATGCGCGGGGGTAATCCCGCACGTCACGCGGACACCGCGCCGCTTGGCCGCACGCACCAGCTCGAATCCGGCGGCGGTCGTGACCTGGCGGATGTGAAGCGTCGCGCCGGTCTCCTCGGTGAGCATCAGGTCGCGCGCAATCGCGAGTGCCTCGCCGATCGACGGGGCGGAGGGGAGGCCCATCCGCGTCGCGGTCTCGCCTGCGGTGGCGACGGCGCCTGCGGTGACGCCGCCGTCTTCGGCATGGGTGATGACGCTCAGACCAAGATCGCCGGCATAAGCGAGGACTTTGCGCATCACCCCCGAATCGGCGATCCAGCGAGCGCCGGTCCCGACCGCGCGCGCACCGGCATCGCGGTTGATCGCCATCTCGGCGAGATCGGTGCCGGCGAGGCCACGCGTCGCCGCGGCGATCGGATGGATCCATAGGCCAGGGCGGCCGATCAGCGCTGCGCGCTGGACGATGCCGGGATCATCGAGCACCGGCGACTGATCGGGCATCAGCCCGACGCGAACGATGCCGCCGGCATGGAAGGCGGGCAGGTCGATCGCGAACACGCCGAGATCGACGATCGCGGGCGCAAGCGTCGCGCCGCCGCAATCGATCGTCTCGGCCCCTGCCGGTACGTCGATCAACCCGGTCGCGACGATCCGGTCGTTCTCGACGAGCACGCCGCCCTGCGACACGCCGCCGAGCGGGCAGACCAAGGTCGCGTTGAGCAAGGCGAGCATCCGGCTCATGCCCAGCCCGCCACGCCGCGCGAGCGCCGCGTCAGCACATCGAGGCACGCCATGCGGACGGCGACTCCCATTTCGACCTGTTCGGTGATCGCCGAGCGCGCATGGTCGGCAACAGCCGAATCGATCTCGACGCCGCGGTTCATCGGCCCCGGGTGCATCACCAGCGCATCGGGCGCGGCGCGCTCGAGCCGCTTGAGCGTCAGCCCGTAGCGCAAATGGAACTCGCGGTTCGACGGGATGAAACCGCCCGCCATTCGCTCGTTCTGAACGCGGAGCATCATCACGACGTCGGCGCCCTCGAGCGCGGTGTCGAAATCGGTGAAGGGGGTGACCCCCATCCGCTCGATCCCCTCGGGCATGAGCGTCGCCGGTGCACAGACGCGGACTTCGGCGGCGAGCGCGGTCAGCGCGAGAATGTTCGAACGGGCGACGCGGCTGTGGAGGATGTCGCCGCAGATCACGACGCGCTGCCCGGCGATCGTGCCGCGGCGGCGACGGATCGTCAGCGCGTCGAGCAAAGCTTGCGTCGGATGCTCGTGCTGCCCGTCGCCAGCGTTGAGCACCGGGCAATCGACCTTGCCCGCGATCAGCCGGACCGCGCCCGAGCTCATGTGGCGGATGACGATGACGTCCGCGCGCATTGCGTTGAGCGTCATCGCGGTGTCGATCAGCGTTTCGCCCTTCTTCACCGAGCTTTGCGCCGCATGCATGTTGACGACATCGGCGCCGAGCCGCTTGCCCGCGATCTCGAACGACAGCAGCGTGCGCGTCGAATTTTCGAAGAAGGCATTGATCAGCGTGAGCCCGCCCAGCCGCTTGTCACTGATCGCGCGCGTCCGGTTGGCGGCGACCCAGCCATCGGCTTCGTCGAGCAGGAAGACGATTTCGTGGGGCTGCAATCCCTCGATGCCGGTGAGGTGCCGGTGCGGAAACACGGCGCGGCCCGGGATGAGCGAGGCGGGGCGGTGATCGGAGGGTTGCATCGAGGCCGTCGGGTAGCCGTGCCGCGGGTTGCTGGCAAGGCCGGATAGGGCGGGAGAGGGCCGCGAGCGACCCTCTCCCGACATCGTATGATCAGTTCGACGGCTCGTGATACGGGCAGCCATTCACCCGCGCGCGGAAGTCCGCCGAGTGACGATAGGTATCGCGCCGGGCGCGGTTGATGTTGCCGAGCGGTTGGTGCGCGGCGATCCCGGTCCACACGCTGAAGCGCGTTTCCTCGTTGATCTGCTGGACGTGGGCGTCGCTCCAGCTGTCCTGCGCCGCGGCGCGGATCGTGCCGACGCGCATGAACGGGCTCGTCCACAGCACCGTCGCATCCTCGACCGGCTGCGCTTCGAGATCGCGGCATAATTGAACGCGGAATTCCCATTCTGCGTCGAGCGTGCGCATTTCGGTGCGGACGTCTTCGCGGATCGCGTCCTGACGACCCCCGATCGCGATTTCCTTGCCGCTCAGCGCGATCATTGCCGGCGCCACGGGTGCGATGCTGAACTTGGCGATATAGTCGCCGAAGCGGAAGGCTGTCGCGCTGTAATAGGTCTCGCCGAGCGGCTCGACATTGGGTGCGCCGCCAAGCGAATTGATCGCCGCGGGAGCCTCGGCCCCGACCGCTTCGAAGGCATGCCGTACGCCGCGCAAGGCGGCCGAGACCACCTTCTTGGTGCCCTCGAGCCGATCGGTGGTCTTGGCGAGCAGCTTGAGGTTGCCGAGGAACTTCTCGGCGGTCTTCGCCTGGAACACCGGGCCGTTGACCATCACGAAGTCCTGCGCGGTGCCCTCGGAGCCTGGCAAACGGTCTCCAGCGACATCGAACACCTTCATGGCGAGGCCGCGCGGCAGGCCGATCGCATCGGGCAGGATATCGCCGGCATTGGTCGACAGCCGGATCAGCACCTTGTGGCGTCCGCCCTGCGCGAACAGGCCCTGCGCGAGCTCGGCCGGCAAGTCCGAATCGATCGTCAGTTCGCCTTCGAGCAGCCCGTGCGACTTGGCGTGGACCGATCGCACGGCATGACCATAGTCCTCGGCCGTCCGTTCGAGGATTGTATCGAAGGTTTCGTTGAGATCTGTAACGGTTGCTTGCTCATCTGGCTGGGGTTGCTCGACGTCGGGACGGTAGCGGATCGGGGACTGTAGCATAGAGACGCCTTTACTTGGGGGGCTGCATCTTAAGGAACACGCGAGCCCAACGCGCCAGCGCGACAAACGCTGCCTGTCGGGTTTCCTGCTGCCTTTCAGCAAGCGTTCAGAATTGCCGATTTGGCGGTTTTCCGCGGGATAGCGTGGTTTCTCCCTGCCGTGGAAGCCGCACGTCCTGCCGGATAGCGGTTGCCAAGCCGGGCACGGCTGCGCTTGTGAACCGCACCACGCCATTTCAAAAAGGTAAGTATATGCGTTCCAATCTTGTGAAGTCCGCAACGGTAGCCATGATCCTCGCCGGATCGATCGGCGTCAGCGGCTGCGCGACCAAGGGTTATGTCAACCGCCAGATTGCCACCGTGAACACGCGCATCGACGGCATCGATGGCCGCGTCCGCACCGTCGAAGGCGTGTCGGGCCAGGCGCTCACCCAGGCACAGGCTGCTGCCGGCCAGGCACAGCAGAACGCACAGCGGATCGACCAGATCAGCGGCCGCGTCGATGGGCTCGACCAGCAGGTCCAGCAGCAGGCACAGCGCGCACAGCGCCGCCCGCGCGGCTGATCGCACTCCCGCATTCCTCTTATTGTGACCGGACGCATTGCTGAGCCAAGTCGAGATGCCAAACAGGCCGTTCTCTCTGCGTCATGGTGTGGGCATGGCCGCAGCACTGCTGGGTCTGATCGCAGGCGCGATCGGACCCACGGCAGGGCTCGGCCGTGCCCCGCTGTCCGACAAGGCGGCGTCGCCTTCGGTGGCGACGCCGTCCAGTCGCAAGCCCGTAAAGGCCAGGGGTAACGCCCCGGCCAAATCCCTGTCCAAGGGTGGGGCCAAAACCGCCGCTGCGCGCCGAGCGGCGGCCAAGGCCAAGGCCACCGACACGCCGCCGCTGCCCGAACCGGTGCGGTCCGAGGCGGCGAGCCGTGTGATCGCCTGGGTCGGATCGGCGCACGACAATGGTACGCTGCCCTATATCGTCATCGACAAGCAGGCGGCCTCGCTTTCGCTGTTCGATGCGAAGGGCACCTTTCTCGGCGAGACCCCGGTGCTGCTCGGCATCGGCATCGGCGACGATTCCACCCCCGGGGTGGGCGCCAAAGACCTGTCCGAGATCGGGCCGGCCGAACGCACGACGCCAGCCGGGCGGTTCGTCGCCAAGTTCGGCCGCGCGTTCGGGCGCCAGCGCGTGCTCTGGGTCGATTACGCCAATTCGGTGGCGCTCCATGCCGTGATCACGACGCACAAGAAGGAACAGCGCGTCCAGCGCCTGCTGTCCCCAACGCCCGACGACAATCGCATCAGCTTCGGCTGCATCAATGTCGGGACGAGCTTCTACACCAAGCAAATTCGGCCATTGTTCCTCAAGACGGGCGGGGTGGTCTATATCCTCCCCGACACCAAGCCGCTCGATACCGTCTTCCCGCGGGTACGCTTGCTGCCGTATCTCGCGCCGACGGCGCCGGCCGAGCAGGTCTCGGGCTAGGGGCTGTCGGCTCTCCGGGCCGCCGCGTGCCCGGATCAAAGGAAGTGCCATGATCTTGCTTGCCCTCGCGATCGCCGCACCCGAAGCACCGCCGGTGGTGGTGAGCCCGCTCCAGACTTCGCAACTCGCCGAGGCGTGCAGCGGCAAGGATGCCGACACGACCGCGAGTTTCTGTACGGGCTATATCCTCGGGGCGTTCGACGCCTTGTCGTTGTCGCACCAGATCTGCCCCTCGGCGGCCAATGCGTCGACGATCAAGGTGGTGAGCGTCGCGCGCAAATATCTTCGCAGCCACAAGAAGAGCTGGAGCAGCGCGCCGATCTTCGTGATCCGCACCGCGCTGAAAACGGCCTTCGCGTGCAAGGGCCCCTGAACGCCGCTCGCGCGGCTGCTCGGTCCGTGCAGCCAAACGGGGATGACAGGATCGCGAAACGCTCCTAGTTCCGCGGGCGATGGCCGCCCTTCGCATCCTGTTCCGAGCGCATCGGCGGCTGGCCGGCCTGCTGCTGGCGCTCGCGCTATTGGCCAAGATCATGATTCCCGGCGGCTTCATGCCCGTCGTCACCAGCAACGGCCTCGTGCTCGAACTGTGCTCCGGCATGGAACGCACGCAAGCGCCGATGGCGATGGCAATGCCGGGCATGGCGGGCGACCATCACGACCAGAAGGGCGACAAGGCCGAAAGCCCGTGCAGCTTTGCCGGCCTGACGGCTCCCGTCATCGCCGGTGCCGACCCCGCATTGCTCGCGATTGCCGTGCTGTTCATCCTTGCGCTCGGCCGGCTGGCCGAGCGTCGGGTCGTGCTGCCGTATCGCCATGCGCTGCGACCGCCGTTGCGCGGACCCCCGGTAGCGGCCTGATTCCTCGCCGCAAGGCTGAGCGACGGTGCGCGCGGATCAGGTCCGGGCGCACGGGATAGCAATCGCGATCGCTGACAGGCGCCGGGTCGGTCCGACCGGGCGGCTGGCGTCGCGTCACTGGCGGGTGTTGCGCCCGCTTCCCGATCCCCGTCGACAGTCTGTGTGGCGAGCAGCGCTCGATCGTATCGTACGATGATCGACCGCCAGCAGCACGAACCCGTGCGCGAGGCACCCGAACGGGCTGCGCGCGATGGGCTTCGTCCCATTACCCTATCGAACAGGGACCTTCTCATGGTCAGCCGCACATCCGTGCTCGGCGTCACGTCGTTTTGCGCCATGCTCGCAAGCCCCACCGTTCCGGCCTTTGCCGACGAGCGCGCATCGCCAGCGCCCGATTCAAGCCTCGACGATATTCTCGTCACCGCACAGCGCCGCGCCGCGACGATCGAGAACGCGCCTTCGTCCAAGGCGTCGATCGACGCCGCGACGATCGCGACGACGATCAACGCGCGCAATGTAGAGGATACGCTCAAATATCTGCCGAGCCTCGTCGTGCGCAAACGCCATATCGGCGACAGCCAGGCGCCGCTCGCAACACGCACCTCGGGGCTCGGCGCCAGCGCGCGCAGCTTGATCTACGCCGATGGCGCGATCCTCTCGGCGCTGATCGGCAACAACAACACCTCGGCCAGCCCGCGCTGGAGCCTGGTATCGACCGAGGAGATCGCCCGCGTCGATGTGCTCTACGGGCCGTTCTCGGCGGCGTACCCCGGCAACGCGATCGGCGCCGTCGTCAATATCACGACGCGCTTGCCCGATAGCTTCGAAGGCACGCTGGTCGCGGGAACCACGGTGCAGCAGTTCGACCTGTACGGCACGCACCGCACCTTGCCGGCCTATCAGCTCGGCGGCACGTTCGGCGATCGGTTCGGGCCACTCGCGGTCTTTGGAAGCGTCGATCATGTCGACAGTCGCGGTCAGCCGATCGGCTTTGCCAGCGCCACCGCCACGAAAAGCGCGACCAGCACGCCGACGACGGGTGGCTATGACGACGTCAATCGCACCGGCGGTGCGATCCGGGTCGTCGGCGCGACCGCGTTCGAGCATCAAGTGCAGGATCGGCTCAAGCTCAAGGCCGCGCTCGATCTCTCCGCCGCGCTGCGGCTGACCTATGTCGGCAGCCTGTTCCTCAGCACCACCGATTCGACGGTCGAGAGCTATCTCACCAACCCGGCGAGCGGCCTGCCATTCTATGCCGGCACGACGATCAACAACGGCCGAATCTACACGCTGGCCGCCAGCGCCTTTGCCGGCAGCGTCTATCGCACCGAGCAGCGGCAATGGTCGCACAATCTGTCGCTCAACGGCAGCGGCGCGCGGTTCGATTGCCAAGTGATCGGAACGCTTTACGATGTCGACAATGATCAGCAGCGCATTTCGAACACCGCGCTGCCGGCTGTGCAAACGGGCGGGGCGGGTTTCATCACCGACCTGGCGGGAACCGGCTGGAAAACGCTCGACGCTAAGGGCGCGTGGCGATCGGATGCGGCGGCGACGCATACGGTGAGTTTCGGGGCGCACGCCGATTGGTACGAACTCGACAGCAATCGCTACAATACCAGCGACTGGGTCGGCGGATCGAAGGGTGCGCTCAACCTGCAAGGCAGCGGCAAGACGCGGACGTACGCGCTGTGGGCGCAGGATGCCTGGCGGATCCTGCCGCCGCTGACGCTGACGCTCGGCGGGCGCTACGAATGGTGGCGCGCGTATGACGGTGTGAATTTCGCGCAGTCGCCAGCGATCGGGCCGGTCCGTCAGCCGGCGTTGAGCAGCAATCGATTTTCGCCCAAGGCAGCGCTCGCTTATGCGATCGACCCGCACCTGACCGCGCGGCTGTCGTTCGGCCAGGCGTGGCGCTTCCCGACCGTCGGCGAGCTCTATCAGATCGTCACGACACCGGTCGCGTCGGTCCCAAACCCGAACCTGCGCCCCGAACGCGCGCGCTCGCTCGAACTGGCGCTCGAGCGGCAGGACAGCCGGGAAAGCTTGCGGTTCGCTTTGTTCAACGAAGTGATCAGGGACGCGCTGATTTCGCAGACCGGCCCGCTGGCGGTGACCCCGGTTCAAGTCGGCACCTATGTCCAGAATGTCGACGAGACGCGGGCGCGGGGGGCCGAACTCTCGGTCGCCCGGACGAACGTCGTCGGGCGGGTCGATGTCTCGGGCAGCGTGACCTATGCCGACGCGATCACCAGCAAGAATGCGGTCCTGCCCGGCGCAGTCGGCAAGCTGCTCCCGAGCGTGCCGCGCTGGAAGGCGACGGCGGTGGCGACCTGGCGACCCGTCGAGGGCGTCGCGCTGACGGCTGCTGCGCGCTACGCCAGCCGCAATTACGGTGCGCTCGATAACAGCGACGTGGTCGGCAACACCTATCAGGGCTTTTACAGGTATTTCGTCGTCGATCTGCGCGCGCAGTTTCGCGTCGCGCAGCATATCGAATTCGGGATCGGGGTCGATAACGTCAACAACGACCGCTACTTCCTCTTCCACCCCTTCCCGCAACGCAGTTTCGCCGCCGACGTGAAGGTGACGTTCTGATGCCGGCGATCGCGACCTCAGCAAGCACGGTTCCGGCCGGGCAGGCGCTGTACCGCTGGGTGTGGCGCTGGCACTTCTATGCCGGGCTGTTCGTCCTGCCCTTCATCCTAATCCTGGCGGTCACCGGATCGATCTATCTGTTCAAGCCGCAGGTCGAGCGGTGGGAAGAACGGGCGTTTCGCGGTCTCGGGACTGAGGGCGCAGTGGCTCCCGAGGCACAGCTGTCGGCGGCGCTGGCGGCCAATCCGGCGATGCGGTTCAACCACTATCGCCTGCCGCGCGAGGCTGGCGACGCCGCGATGCTGCAGTTGGTAAATGCGGACGGCAAACCGCGCGAGGTCTACGTCTCGCCGCAAGGGCGCGTGCTCGGCAGCCTCGACCCTGCGGCGCGGATCGAGGCGGTCGTTGCGCGGATCCACGGGTCGCTGCTGATCGGCACGCTCGGCGATCGGCTGGTCGAGCTCGCCGCGAGCTGGACGATCGTGCTGATCCTGTCGGGCCTGTACCTGTGGTGGCCGCGGCCGTTCCGGCTGGCGGGAACACTCTGGCCGCGATTCTGGCTGCGTGGGCGGCCGTTGCTCAAGGATCTGCACCGCGTCACTGGATTCTGGGTGGCGGGGCTGGTCCTGGTGATGCTCGCGAGCGGCCTGCCCTGGGCGGGCGCGTGGGGCGGGACGTTCAAATGGGTGCGAGCCGAGCTTGGGCTGGTGAAGGGGCGGCAGGATTGGAAGATCGGCGTCGATGGAGGCCACGCCGGTCACCACGGCGCGATGACCGATATGCCGACGGCCCGGGCGCCCGAGCCGAAGGGCCTGCCGCTCTCGGTCTTCGTCGCCAAGGCAGCGGCGGAGCGGATGGCGTTTCCCGTGCTGGTGCTTCCGCCGCACACCGTCCAAAAGTTCGGACCACCGACCGGCAAGGTGTGGACGGTGAAGTCCGAGGCGCAGAACCGCTGGCTGGATCGGCGCGTGACCTATGACCCCGCGAGCGGGATCGAGATCGGGCGATCGGGCTTTGCCGACCAGCATGTGATCGACCGGATCGTCAACACCGGGGTCGCCTGGCACGAGGGGCAACTGTTCGGCCTCGCGAACCAGCTGATCGGGGTGGCGACCGCGATCTCGCTGATCGCTATCAGCGTACTCGGCACGCTGCTGTGGCTCAAACGCCGACCGCGGGGGCAGGTAGAGGCGCCACCCCGGAGCGGCGCAGCGGCGCCGGTGTGGATGTTCGCGCTCGTCATCGTGCTCGGGGTGCTGCTCCCGCTGTTCGGCGCGTCGGCGCTGGTCCTCGCCTTGGTCGATCGGATCGCCATGTCGATCCGTGCGCGGCGTCAGACAGAGGTGACGGCATAGCGCAGCGCGACGATGCCATGCGCTTGCGTCTCGGCGCCGAGCAAGCTCAGGCGGACTTTGCCGTTCAAGCCCTCGGTGCCGTAGGTCACGATCCCGTCCACCGCCTCGCCGCCATCGAGCGCGGGCGCGACGAGGATGTGGAGTTCGTCGACCACTCCCGCCGCGAGCAGTGACCCGTTGATCCCGCCGCCGCCCTCGAGCAGCAGCTTGGCGATGCCGAAGTCGCGCCCCAGCGTCTCGAGGATCTCGGCGAAATCGAATTCGTGATCCGGCGAGACGATATAGGAAACGCCGTCGGCGGCCAGCTCTGCGAGATGGCTGTCCGCCACATCCGGACCGAGCAGCACGATGACGGCATCACCCCCCACGGTGCCACCGTCGAAATGCAGCTTGCCCGAACGATCGAGCGCGATCGCATAGCTGTCGGCGCGGGTCGCGACGTGGAGCGGTCGTTCGACCGCGCCCAGCGATGCGGGCGGATGCGGCGCGGCCTTCGACATCTCCGCCATCGTCACGCGGCCGACGAGCCAGGCGTTGCCGCCGAGCGCGTCGTGCGCGCTTTCATACGCGGCGGCCCAATCCTTGCGGCTCCCGTCGGGGCTTTCGGTATAGCGGCTGGGATGCAGTCGCCCGTCGATCGACGACTGCATCAGGCAAATCACATACGGCTTCGACGCCGCACCCGCGTCGCTCGGGGTTACCATTCGACACCGATCTTGCCGAAATGCCCCGCGCCCATCTCGTAGCGAAAGGCATCGCCGAGCGCCTCGAGCGGAAAGCGGCGATCGACCACCGGGCGGATTCCGGTCGCGTCGAGCGCGCGGACGAACTCCTGCTGTTCGCGCCGGCTCCCGACGATCAGGCCTTGCAGCCGCGCTTGCTTCGCCATCAGCGCCGCGGTGGGAACTTGGCCAGCGCCGCCGGTCAGCACGCCGATCAGCGAGATATGCCCGCCGACGCGCACCGCTTCGATCGATTGCGCGAGCGTGCCGGGACCGCCGACTTCGACGACATGGTCGACACCGCGGCCGTCGCTCCAGTCGCGCACCGCTATGCCCCACTCCGAGTGCTCGCGGTAATTGAGCGTGAAGTCTGCGCCGATGCGCTTGGCGCGCTCGAGCTTCTCGTCCGACGACGAGGTAATCGCGACGGTCGCGCCCATCGCCTTGGCGATCTGCAAAGCCCAGATCGACACGCCGCCCGTGCCGAGCAGCAGCACGCTGTCGCCCGCCTTGAGCTTGCCGTCGACGACCAGCGCGCGCCACGCGGTGAGGCCAGCGGTGGTGATCGCCGCCGCCTCGACCGCGTCATAACCCTTTGGCGCATGCGTGAAGGCGCTGGCGGGCAGCACGACGAATTCGCAGGCGAAGCCATCGATCCCGTCGCCGGGCGTGCGGCTGAAGTCGCCAATCGTCGCGCTGCCGTCCTGCCAGTCGGGGAAGAAGCACGAGACGACGCTGTCGCCGGGCGCGAATTCGGTGACGCCTTCGCCGACCGCCTCGACGATCCCGCCACCATCGGCGAGCGGGATACGGCCGTCTGCGGTCGGCATCCGCCCCGTCGCGACGCCGAGATCGTGGAAGTTGAGCGAACTGCCGTGCAGCGCGACGCGGATTTCGCCCGCGCCCGGCGCACCCGGATCGGGGCGGTCTTCAAGTGTCAGATGATCGAGCCCAATCGGGGCCTTGAGAACCATCGCCTTCATGCCGGAAATCCTTGCTGTGTGCGGGCGCAACGCTTGGGGGGCGTTAGTTTTCCCGCGATCACCCGATATTGCGGCGGGCGTTGTCTCCGTCGGAGCGAACCCGCTCGCGCATCGACTGCCGGACGTAGAACAGATGCGAGCCGACTTGCGCGATCTTGACCAGCGAGTCGCGCCAATAGGGGACCATCCAGTCGGCGTGATAATGCGTCGCGCGCCCGACGTCGGCGAACACCCGCCCCGCGAGCGCGCGGCGGGCGGCCTGGCGTGCGGCGGCCCAGCCGTCATGCACCGGCCGCCGCACGAACGATCCATCGCAGGTGAACGAGAATTGGCATCCGATCGTGCGCGTATAGCCTTGATAGACCACGCCGCAGATCGTCCGCGGAAAGCCGTGCGCGCGGACGCGGTTGAGGATGACCTGGATCACCGCTTTCTGTCCGCGCGCATCGTCGCCCGCTTCGTAGAGCGCGGCGGTGGCGAGGCATTCGGTGGCTTGCAAGCGCGCGGCGGGACCACCGTCGAAGCGGTAGCGCGCGGCGGGGACGCGGAAGCGCGGCTCGACCGGGACGGCGCGGTTCGATGCGCGGGCTTGCGCCATTGTCAGCGGCTTGGCGCGCTCCGGGTTCCGTTCTGCGGGCACCATTGGATAGAGGAACGTCGCGATCAGCAGGATCGCGGCGACGCTGCCGAGCAGCAGCAGCCAGGTCTCCGAAGCGGCGTCGCGCGCGACGCTGCGCGATTCCGAGCGTCGCTTTGGAGGGGGTGGTTTGCGCGCCATGGCCGCGCGCTTATTCAAAGCTTCCAGCCCGGGCGCAACCGCTCGTGTGTAGATGCCTGTCGGCGCGGGTTTTAGCGCGCGGTTTGACGGTCCGTGGGATCGGGGAGCACGACATAGGCGGCTCCCGGAACCGCCACCGACATACCTGTCGGGTGGAGACGCCCGTCGGCGTCGATCGTCAGCGTCGTCACAGTCTGCGCCTTCTCGTGCGCGACGATCACCAGCCCCGCATCCTCGAGCAGCAGGAAGTGGCGCGGCGAGGCGCCGCCGGTGGCGGCATGACCAAGCAGCGTCGGAACGCCGGCATCATCGAGCGCGAATACCGCGATGCTGTCATGCCCGCGATTGGAGACGTAAAGGCGATCGCCCGCGCGATTGATCGCCAGGTGCGCGACGATCGAATCGCCATGCCAGCCGTCGGGCAGGGTCGAAAGCGTGGCACGATGCGTGAAGCTGCCATCGCCGCGATCGAGCACGCTCAGCGTATTGTCGAGTTCGCCGATCACGTAGGCGCGCTGGTCGAGCCGCGGGTGGAGAAGAAGATGCCGCGGTCCAGATCCGGGGACGGCGCGATAGGCGCGTTGCGAGGCGTGCAGCGTTCCATCACTAGCAATCGGAAAGGCAAGGATTTCGTCGGTGCCGAGATCGGTTTGGTAGAGCCGGCGCCCGTCGGAGCTGAACCCGACCCAATGTGCGTGCGGCGCATCCTGCCGCGCCGGGTTTGGCCCCAATCCCCGATTGGCGCTGACCTGCACCGCGCCCTTCGGCAGCCCGCTAAGCGGATCGAGCCGCAGCAGCGTCACGCTTCCGCTCATATAGTTGGCGACCGCCAGCAGGGTCTCGGTCGGATCGAGCGCGATATGGCACGGCGCCGCGCCATCGACCGCGATCGACGCGAGCCGCTCCCACCGCTGGTTGGCGTAGCGGTGGACGCCGACGCTGCCCGCCTCGGCCTCATCGACGATATAATGCAGCCCGCGTCGCGGCGCATAGACGCTGAACGAGGCGTTGGGGGCGTCGGCGTAGGGCGCGCCGAGCCGCCACGCTCCCGCCTCGTCGCGGCACAGCGGCTGGATCCCGGCGCCACCGCCGCCACGATAGGTGCCGATGCCGACGCAGAGGGCAAAGGGAGTTTCGGTCATCGGAAATCCTGCTCGGCGGCGGCTACGGCGTTACGACGCAGCGCCCGCGACGCCGAGCTGATCGAGCACGAACGCCTGCCACTCGGCATTCTGGCGGAAGCGTTCGAAGCGGCCCGACTTGCCACCATGCCCCGCCTCCATGTTGACGCGAAACACCAGCGGATTGGCGTCGGTCTTGAGCTCGCGCAGCTTGGCGACCCATTTGGTCGGCTCGTAATATTGCACCTGGCTGTCCCACAGGCCGGTGCCGACATACAGCGCCGGATACGCCTTCGCCGCGACATTGTCGTAAGGCGAGTAGCTCAGCATATAGTCGTAATACGCCTTTTGCGCGGGGTTGCCCCATTCGTCATATTCGAAGGTGGTGAGTGGGATCGAGGCATCGAGCATCGTCGTCACGACATCGACGAACGGCACCTGCGCCACGATCGCCTTGTAATCCTGCGGCGCCATGTTGGCGACTGCGCCCATCAGCAGCCCGCCCGCGCTGCCGCCCATCGCCGCGACGCGGTCCTTCGCAACGTATTTCTGCGCGACGAGGAAGCGCGTGACGTCGATGAAATCGGTGAAGCTGTTGCGCTTTTTGAGCAGATGGCCGTCGTCATACCAGCCGCGCCCCATTTCCTGCCCGCCGCGGATATGCGCGATCGCATAGACCACGCCGCGATCGAGCATCCCGATCCGGCCGGGATCGACGCCGGGATCGGTCGAGATGCCGTAGCTGCCATAGGCATATTGGAATAACGGCGCGGTGCCGTCGCGCTTCACCCCCTTGCGATAGACGATCGAAACCGGCACGCGCGTGCCGTCGCGCGCGGTCGCCCAGACGCGCTCGGTGACGTAATTGGCGGGGTCGTAGCCCGGCACCGGCGCGACCTTGAGCACGCGCCGCGCGCCGGTCTTCACATTGACCTCATAGGTCGTCGTCGGCGTGACGAGTGAGCCGTAGGTGTAGCGCACCCACGGTGTCGCGGTCTCCTCGTTGACGTCGAGCGCCATCCGGTAGGCGGACTCGTCGGCCTTGACCGGGATCGATGTGCCGGCGTCGGTGAGCAAGCGGATCATGCGATTGCCGCCCTCGCGCTGGTCTATCGCGACGAAGCCGGCGAACGGCTTGAAGCTTTCGATGAACACGCTGTCGCTCGCCGGCGTCAGGTCGCGCCATGCGGAGACGCCCTTGGCGACGTCGGCATCGATGACCGTGACGACTTTGTAGTTCTTCGCCGCGCGGTTGGTGCGGATGATCCAGCGCCCGCCCTGATGATCCGCGGTGTAGCGGAACTCGCGGGCGCGCGGCGCCAGTACTGTGAATGCGCTCGGGTTCGACGCCGGCGCGCAGCGTTGCTCGTCGCTGACCGTGCTCCCGACGGTGATGCAGATAAAGCGATCGTCGGCGGTGCGGGCAATGCCCATCTGGAAGGTGTCGTCCTTCTCTTCGTAGAGCAGCGTGTCCGAGGCGGGCGCGGTGCCGAGGACATGCGCCATCACGCGGTAGCCGCGCAGCGTCACCGGGTCCTTCGCGACGTAGAGGATCGTACGATTGTCGTCGGCCCATACGACGCTCGGCTCGGCATTGGCGATCGTGTCGCTGCGCACCGCGCCGGTCGCGAGATCCTTGATCTTGAGGACGTATTGGCGACGCCCGACGGTATCCTCGGCCCAGGCGACCTGCGCATTGTCGGGGCTGACCGCCCAGTCGCTCAGCGCGAAGAAGCTGTGGCCCTTGGCCATTGTCGGCTCGTCGAACATCGTCGTGGTGGGCGCGGTGGCGGTGCCCTTGCGACGCTCGATCAGCGGGTAGTCGGCGCCGGCGGCGAAGCGCGAGGCGTAGTAATAGCCGTTTTTCGCATAGGGGACCGAGCTGTCATCCTGTTTGATGTGCGCGACTGTCTCGGCATAGAGCTTGGCTTGGAGCGGCTTCAACGGCGCGAGGCGCGCATCGGCATAGCCATTTTCCGCGGCAAGATAGGCGAGCATCGCCGGATCCTTGCGGGTGTCGTCGCGCAGCCAGTAATAGTCGTCGGCGCGCGCGCCGTTGGGCGAGGTTACCTGGAACGGCCGCTTGGCGACATGCGGGACAGGAGGCGGCGTCTGCGCCTCGGCCTGCGACCCCAGCATCACGGCGCCACACGCCACTATCGTCCACCGCATCGTCGCATCCCCTGTCGATCGAGTTCGCGGGGAGGGTGGCGACCCACCGCCCGACGCGCAAGGGGACTTCGCCACCCGCGCGTCGGGGCGCAGCGGTCACTCCGCCATATAAGCGGCGAACGGGTCCTTCCAGTCGGGGTGCCAGCGTGACAGGGCAGGGCGGTTCTCGGTCACGTCGCCGGCCGCCCAGGCGATCCGCTTAGAGTCCTGCTCCGACGTCGTCTCGTTATCGGGGCAGACGATGTAGAAATCGCCCATCGCGAGCCGCTCGAGCATCAGCGCAACGACTTGCTCGGGGGTCCATGCCCCCTCGGGCTTTTCGGTGATGCCGGGGCGCGTCATGCCGGTGAAGGTGAAGCCCGGGACCAGCAGATGCGCGCTCACCCGATCGCCGCAGCGAGTGCGCAGCGTGTGCGCGAGGCCTTCGGTCAGCGCCTTCACCCCGGCCTTGCTGACATTGTACGCGGTGTTGCCGGGCGGCTGGGTGATGCCCTGCTTCGAGCCGGTGTTGATGACGAGCGCCGGGCCGCCATGGTCGAGCATCGCGGGGACGAAGCTCTGCACGCCGTTGAGCACGCCGAGCAGATTGACGCCGAGCACTGCGTCCCAGATGTCGGCATCGGCGAACACGTCGCCGCCCGCGCCGATCCCGGCATTGTTCATCAGCAGCGCAACAGTGCCGTGGTCCGCGACGATCCGACCGGCGAGCGCGTGCATCGCCGCGCGGTCCGACACGTCCATGGTATGCGCGATCGCGCCATCGATCGAGGCGGCGGCGGCCTCGAGCGCCTCGCCCGACCGGTCGACCAGTACGACGCGCATCCCCGCCGCTGCAAAGGCGCGCGCGGCGGCGAGGCCGATCCCGCCTGCCGCGCCGGTGACGACGGCGAGGTTGCCCGGCGCGATCGCCGCAAACGAGGCCGTGCTCATTGGTCCACCGTCGCCATCGAGACCGCGGGGTAGCGCATCCCCTCGGCACTGCCCGGCGGCAGAACCGCATCGATCCGCGCGAGCGCGTCGGCATCGAGCACGATTTCGAGCGCGCCGAGATTGTCCTCGAGGTAGCTGCGCCGCTTGGTGCCGGGGATCGGCACCACGTCATCGCCCTGCGCGAGCACCCAGGCAAGCGCGAGCTGCGCCGGGGTGCAACGCTTGGCCGCCGCCATCTCCTTGATCGCCGCGACGAGATCGAGGTTCTTGGCGAACGCCGCACCCTGGAAGCGCGGATGCGCGCGGCGGCTGTCGCCTTCCGCCAGATCCTCAGGCTTGGTGAACTGCCCCGTCAGGAAGCCGCGGCCGAGCGGGCTGTAGGGAACGAAGCCGATGCCGAGCGCGCGGACGGTCGGCAGGATTTCGGCCTCGACGTCGCGGCTCCACAGCGAATATTCGGTCTGCAGCGCCGAGATCGGGTGCACCGCATGCGCACGCCGGATCGTCTCGGGCGCTGCTTCCGACAGGCCGAG
Source organism: Sphingomonas sp. 10B4 (assembly GCF_035019905.1). Taxonomy (NCBI): domain Bacteria; kingdom Pseudomonadati; phylum Pseudomonadota; class Alphaproteobacteria; order Sphingomonadales; family Sphingomonadaceae; genus Sphingomonas; species Sphingomonas sp. 10B4. The sequence goes on from NZ_JASJVC010000021.1 coordinate 25,181, forward strand.
ATAGCGGACCTTGCCTGCCGCCACGAGCTCGCTCATCGCGCCGACGGTATCCTCGATCGGCACGCCCGGATCGACGCGGTGCTGGTAATAGAGGTCGATCACGTCGAGCCCGAGCCGCTTGAGGCTCGCATCGCACGCCTGGCGGACGTAATCGGGATGGCCGTTCACGCTGCGGAAGCTGCCGTCGGGCCCGCGGACGTCGCCGAACTTGGTCGCGACGACAACCCATTCGCTCCGCGTTCGCACCACCCGGCCGACCAGCTCCTCGTTCGTGCCGACGCCGTACATGTCGGCGGTGTCGAGAAAGGTGACACCGAGATCCAGCGCGCGGTTGATCGTCGCGACCGACTCGGCCTCGTCGCGGCTGCCGTAGAAGTCCGACATGCCCATGCAGCCGAGACCGAGCGCCGAGACTTCGAGGCCTTGCTGGCCGAGCTTACGCATTTGCATTGCGGACGTCCTTGTCGATGAGGAAAGCGAGCGCACAACGAAGCCGCGGGCGCTTGTTTCCAACGGGTTCGCGGCGGCCCGAATGCCGCGAACCCGCCGCCCGCCGGGTCAGTCGACGAGCGTCGCGGTATCGCCCATCAGCTTGGGGAAGAAACCTTCATGCGCAGTGCGCAGCGCGTCGAGCGTGACGACATGATCGTCGTCGGGCAGTTCGAAAATCAGCCGACCCGCGATCGTCCGGCCGATCCGCTCGATCTCGACCCCGGCGGCATCGGCGGCAGTGAGCGTCTCGAGCAGCAGATGGTCGGCGATCGTCGCGACGTAGAGGCCCTGGTCCTCGCCGAACAACGAGCAGGCCACGCCGCACGGCAGCGGCGCGTGGAGCATTGCGCCGACATTGCCCGCAAGCGCCATCTCGGCGATCGTCACCGCGACACCACCGTCGGACACGTCGTGGACCGCGGTGAGCGCGCCGGTGGCGATGTGCGTGCGGACGAACTCGCCGTTGCGGCGCTCGGCCTCGAGATCGACGGGCGGGGGCGGGCCTTCCTCTCGGCCATGGACTTCGCGCAGCCAGAGCGACTGGCCGAGATGCCCGCGGCGGTCGCCGATCAGGACGATCACGTCGCCGGTGCCCTTGTAGGCGATCGTCGCCGACTTCGACCAGTCGGCGAGCAGGCCGACGCCGCCGATCGCGGGCGTCGGCAGGATCGCCGAGCCGCCGCCGGTCGCCTTGCTCTCATTGTAGAGCGAGACGTTGCCCGAGACGATCGGGAAGTCGAGCGCGCGGCAGGCGTCGCCCATGCCGTCGAGGCAGCCGGTGAGCTGCGCCATGATCTCGGGGCGCTGCGGGTTGGCGAAGTTGAGGCAGTTGGTGACGGCGAGCGGGGTCGCGCCGACCGCCGAGAGGTTGCGATAGCATTCGGCGACCGCCTGCTTGCCGCCTTCATACGGGTCGGCATAGCAATAGCGCGGGGTGCAGTCGGTGCTCATCGCGAGCCCCTTTTGCGTGCCGTGGACGCGGACCACCGCGGCGTCGCCGCCGGGGCGCTGGACGGTGTCGGCGCCGACCTGGGTGTCATATTGCTCCCAGATCCAGCGACGCGAGGCGATATCGGGCGAGGCCATCAGCTTGAGAAGGTCGGCGGCGATGTCGCTCGCCTCTGGCGTGGCGCCGAGCGGGGGAACCTTGGCCCAGGCCTGATACTCTTCCTTCGACGCGGCGGGGCGGTCGTAGAGCGGGGCTTCGTCGGCGAGCGGGGCGAGCGGGATGTCGCAGACGGTCTCGCCGTCGAACTTCAAGACCATGTGGCCGGTCTCGGTGACCTTGCCGATCACCGCGAAATCGAGCTCCCACTTCTTGAAGATCGCCTCGGCGAAGTCCTCGCGGCCGGGCTTGAGCACCATGAGCATCCGCTCCTGGCTCTCGCTCAGCATCATCTCGTACGGCGTCATGCCGGTTTCGCGCTGCGGCACGGCGTTCATGTCGAGCTCGATGCCGACGCCGCCCTTCGACGCCATCTCGACCGCCGAGGAGGTGAGGCCGGCGGCGCCCATGTCCTGGATCGCGACGATCGCGTCCGATGCCATCAGTTCGAGGCACGCTTCGATCAAGAGCTTCTCGGTGAAGGGATCGCCGACCTGGACGGTCGGGCGCTTCGATTCCGAATCCTCGCCGAAATCGGCCGAGGCCATCGTCGCGCCGTGGATGCCGTCGCGGCCGGTCTTGGAGCCGACATAGACGATCGAATTGCCGATCCCGCTCGCCGCCGAGTAGAAGATCTTGTCCTGCTGCGCGATGCCGACGGTCATCGCGTTGACGAGGATGTTGCCGTCATAGGCGGGGTGGAAGTTCACCTCGCCGCCGACGGTCGGGACGCCGACGCAATTGCCGTAGCCGCCGATGCCGTGGACGACGCCCGCGATGAGGTGGCGCATCTTGGGATGATCGGGCCGGCCGAAGCGCAGCGCGTTGAGGTTGGCGATCGGGCGCGCGCCCATTGTGAAGACGTCGCGCAGGATGCCGCCGACGCCGGTCGCCGCGCCCTGATAGGGCTCGATGTACGACGGGTGGTTGTGGCTCTCCATCTTGAAGATGGCGGCCTGGCCGTCGCCGATGTCGATCACGCCGGCATTCTCGCCGGGGCCGCAGATGACCTGCGGGCCGGTAGTCGGCAGCTTTTTCAGATGGATACGCGAGGATTTGTACGAGCAATGCTCGGACCACATCACCGAGAAGATGCCGAGCTCGGTCAGGTTGGGCTCGCGGCCCATTGCGACGAGCACGCGCTCATATTCTTCTGTGGACAGCCCGTGCTGGGCGACGATCTCGGGGGTGATCTGGCTCATGGAGTGTGCCTTTAGCGGGCGGTTGCGCGTCCGTCACCCTTGTCGCGCGGGTCGATCTGCGACGAAGCGAGTTTGCTTGACTCGATTGACCCCCGGACGGGGTATTGTGCGCGGCGATCGTTTCCGATTTTGGCATGATCTGGCTGGTTTGTGGTCGCGCGGGCGGGCCGGCGTTGCGGTTCGCTGTTCCTAGACTTTCTACGATTTGAAAGAGCAGACCGGAACATACCAGAAACACGGCCTGTAGGACAGCGCTTTTACATCCTCCCCGGCACGGGGAGGGGGACCGTCCGCCCCCCTCGGGCGGATGGTGGAGGGGGACCTCCGCGACCGTTACGCTCGCGGCGCGCCCCCTCCACCCTTCGCTGAATGCTCAGGGTCCCCCTCCCCGTGCCGGGGAGGATTTAAAGTTACGCCTGCGCCTCCGCTACGAAATCCACGTCGCGGCGTTCGGGGCCGAGCCACGTCCACACCACCAGCACGAGCGCGGTCACCCCGGCGACGAGCGCCATTGCATAGCCGTAATTGCCGCCATGTGCCTCGGCGATCCCGGCCTGGAGCGGCCCGTTGCGCGAGGCGATCAAATTGCCGAGCTGATAGGCGAAGCCCGGAAACATCCCGCGCACCAGCGCCGGCGACAGTTCGTTGAGATGCACCGGCACGATTCCCCACGCGCCCTGCACCGCGACCTGGACGAGGAATGCGCCGAGCCCGAGCAGCAACGGGGTCTGCGCGAACGCCCAGAGCGGGATCACCGGCAGGATGAGCAGGCTGGCGATGATGATCGTGCGCTTGCGACCGATCGTCTCGGACCAGATGCCGAAACTCAGCCCGCCGACGATCGCGCCGATATTCATGATCGCGGTGAGCGTGCCGATCGTGTGCGTGTCGAACTTGTGCTGTTCGCGCAGGAAGGTCGGGTAGAGATCCTGCGTACCGTGGCTGAAGAAGTTGAACGCGGTCATCAGCACGACAAGGTAGAGCGCGATCTTCCAGTGGCGGGCGAGCTCGACGAACGGATTGGGCTTGGCCTCGTCCTTGCGCGCCTCGAACGCGGGGCTTTCGTCGACGTGCGAGCGGATGATGAAGACGAGGATCGCCGGCGCGATCCCGACGACGAACATGCCGCGCCAGCCGATCTGGTCGAACAGCAGGAAATAGACGAGGCTCGCGAGGAAATAGCCCGAGGGGTAGCCCGACTGGAGCAGCCCCGACACCGGCCCGCGCAGCTTGGGCGGGATCGATTCCATCACGAGGCTCGCGCCGATCCCCCATTCGCCGCCCATCGCAAAGCCGAACGCCGCGCGGACGACGAACAGCATCGTCAGCGAGGTGACGAAGGCCGAGACGAGCGAGAACGCCGAAAAGAGCAGGATGACGATCATCATGATCGGCCGCCGCCCGACGCGGTCGGCGAGCCAGCCGAAGAAGAACGCGCCGAACGGCCGTGCGGCGAGCGTGAGGAAGGTCGCCTCGGCGACGTGTTTCACGTCGGTGCCGTATTCGGTGGCGATCGCCGAGAGCATGAAGACGAGCAGGAAGAAGTCGAACGCATCGAGCGTCCAGCCGAGATAGCTCGCCCAGATCGCATTGCGTTGCGATGGGCTGAGCGTGCGCAGTTGGTCGATCAGCGTCATGGCGGCTCCGGGGCGGTCGGGGGGAGCTTAGGGGGGCGGGGCGGGGAGGCCAAGCGGTTAGGGGTAGAGCAATGGTTGCGACAAATGTAGTTCGCAGATCATGCCGGACACGATGACACTCTATTTCTTGGGTGGGACGGTGATCGGGTCGGTTGGCTGCTGGTTAACCGCTCTTGGCCTCAACCGTGTTTTCAAGCGCTCTCGCGAGTGGTGCGCTACGGTTGGAGCGGTAAGTTGGGCCTTCGCGAGCAGCGCGGCCATCTACGCTTTCTATTCCGTCAAAAGTGCGGATTTGGCCGCGCACCATCGAATGAACGTCGGATTTTTAGTGGTGATGTTGGCGTTGTGGGTTGCGGTTTCATTTCTGGGCACCGTGTTTGGAGCTTTGCTCGCCACTCCATTTGCCGCTGGCCGTCGATAAGCAATGAGATTTGACGGGCGCAGGTTTTTGAGTGGGGTCATGGCGCCTCCGGGGGGGCGAGCTTAGGGGGTAGGGCTGGGAGGCCAAGCGGTAACGGTGCAGGCTCGAGACGCCCCCCTTCGTCACCCCGGGCTCGTCCCGGGGTCCACCGTGCCGCGCGTTCTGCGTGTGTTGCTCTCGCGGGACGGTAGACCCCGGCACAAGGCCGGGGTGACGGCGACGGGATCAGCGGGCCGGCAGCCCCGCCACGAAGCGGTCGAGGTCGGCGGCGCTCTGGTCGGGGTGTTCCTCCATCGGCACGTGCCCGACCCCGGGATAGACGATCAGTCTGCTCGTCGGGATATGGCTATGCAGCCATTCGCCGGACGAGAGCGGGATCAGATGATCGAGCGCGCCCCACAGGATGAGCACTGGCATTTTCAGCGCGGCAAGCTGCGCCGGTGTCGCCATGTCGGGCGGCAGCGCAAAGCGGTCGAGCGTCGCGACGCGGTTGCCGGGATAGCGCAGCAGCTCCCAATAGCGATCGATCATCGCCGCATCGACGCGGCGCGGATCGCCGAATACCTGGGGCAGGCTGTCGGCGATCAGGCTGCGTGGGGTGATGACTGCGGCGATGTTGCGCAGGATCGGGATCCGCGCGATGCGGAAGGCGAGCGGGGCGTCGTGCGATCCGCCCGGTTCGGGCTGGCCGACCGAATCGACCAGGACGAGCGCGCGGACATGCTCGGGATGCGCCAGCGCGTAATGCCACGCGACCCCGCCGCCCATCGAATTGCCGACGACCACCATCCGATCGACCGCGAGCCGCGCGCGGATCCGCTCGACGACATCGACATATGCGGCGGGGCGATAGTCGTGGGTCGGGCTCGCGCCGGTCAGGCCGTGGCCGGGCAAATCCATGCGGATGAGGCGATAGCGCGTTTGGAGTCGCTGCGCCCACGGTTCCCAGGTGTGGAGCGAGGCGTTCGAGCCGTGGACCAGCAGGAGCACCGGCGCATCGCGCGGGCCGGTATCGCGCAGATGGACGCGCAGGCCCCCGCCGAGATCGACGAACTGCGACGGCGGCGCGCCGTATTTGGCGCGCATCGCGCGCGGATCGGTCTCGGGGCTGCGAAAGGAGAGGAAGGTGATGAACAGCGACGCGAAGATCGCTGCCGCGATTGCAGTGAGAATTCGTGTGCGCACCGATTTCCCCTTGTCACCCCCGACGCCGTGACGTGGCGCCGATCACCGCATCATTACGGGTTCGCAAGGAATAACAAGGGGAAAGGGGATCAGGCGTCCTGGCGCGCGAGCCATTCCTCGAGCCACTTGATCGTATAGTCACCCTTCTGGAAGTCGGGGTCCTCGATCAAGGCCTGGTGGAGCGGGATCGTCGTCGTCGGGCCGTCGATGACGAACTCCTCGAGCGCACGGCGCAACCGGCGGATCGCCCCGGCGCGCGTGGTGCCGTAGACGATCAGCTTGGCGATCATCGAATCGTAGTAAGGCGGCACGCGGTAGCCGGCATAGAGCCCGCTATCGACGCGGACGTTCATCCCGCCCGGCGCGTGATACGCCTTCACCAGCCCCGGCGACGGCGCGAAGGTGCGTGGGTCCTCGGCGTTGATGCGGCATTCGATCGCATGGCCGCGGAACTGAACGTCTTCCTGGCGGAGCGTCAGGCCATGCCCTTCGGCGATGCGGATCTGTTCGCGCACCAGGTCGAGCCCGGTGATCGCCTCGGTGACGGGATGTTCGACCTGGAGGCGCGTGTTCATTTCGATGAAATAGAACTCGCCATTTTCCCACAGGAATTCGATCGTCCCGGCGCCGCGATAGCCCATGTCGGCCATCGCTTTTGCACAGACGCCGCCCATGCGTGCACGATCTTCTTCGCCGAGCACGGGGGAGGGGGCCTCTTCGAGCACCTTCTGGTGGCGGCGCTGGAGCGAGCAATCGCGCTCGCCCAAGTGGATCGCATTGCCTTCGCCGTCGCCGAACACCTGGAATTCGATGTGGCGCGGGTTGCCGAGATATTTCTCGAGATAGACCGTCGCATCGCCGAACGCGGCTTTCGCCTCGCTGCCGGCCTGCTGCATCAGCGTTTCGAGCTGGTCCTCGGAGGTGCAGACCTTCATCCCGCGACCCCCGCCGCCCGACGCGGCCTTGATGATCACCGGATAGCCGGCCTGCGCCGCGATTTCCTTGGCTTCGGCGAGATCGCTGATCGGACCCGCAGAGCCTGGAACGAGCGGCAGGCCGAGCGCGCCGGCGGTGCGCTTGGCCTCGATCTTGTCGCCCATCGTGCGGATATGCTCGGGCTTGGGGCCCACGAAGATGATGTTGTGGGCTTCGATGATCTCGGCGAACTTGGCGTTCTCCGAGAGGAAACCATAGCCCGGGTGGATGGCGTCGGCGCCCGAGATTTCGGCGGCCGAGATGATGTTGGGGATGTTGAGATAGCTCTCGGTCGCGCTCGGCGGCCCGATGCAGATCGCCTGGTCGGCGAGGCGCACGTGCATCGCATCGGCGTCGGCGGTCGAATGTACCGCGACGGTCTGGATGCCCATTTCGTGGCAAGCGCGGTGGATCCGCAGCGCGATCTCGCCGCGGTTCGCGATGAGGAGCTTCTTGATCTCGGCCACGTGCTTACTCGACCACCACGAGCGGCTGGTCGAATTCGACCGGCTGGCCGCTCGTCACCAGCACCGCGGTAACACGGCCCGCGCTCGGCGCGAGGATCGGGTTCATCACCTTCATCGCCTCGACGATCAGCAGCGTGTCGCCAGCGGCAACGCTGTCGCCGACGCTGACGAAGGTCTTCGCCTCGGGGTTGGGCGAGAGATAGGCCGTGCCGACCATCGGCGATTTGACCGCGTTGAGCGCAGCCGCTGGCGATGCGACGATCTCTGCCGGCGCGCTTGCCGCAGCGGGGGCGGAGGCAACGGGGGCCGGGGCATATTGCACGGCGCTCGCGACAGCTGCCGCCTTGCGCGCGATGCGAATCTTGCGCCCGCCATCTTCGACTTCGATCTCGGTCAGCTGCGTGTCATCGAGCAGCTGCGCGAGCTGACGCACCAGATCGACGTCGATCCGCATTGCATCCGTGTTCGTATCTTCGGCCATACGACCCTTATCTCCCTTGTTACGGCGCGTCCTGTCAGAGACGCGCGGCGGCTTCAAGCGCCAGCATATAGGAAAATGCGCCGAAACCGCAGATCGTCCCGTGCGCTACGGGGGAGATACGGCTGATGTGGCGAAAGGCTTCGCGCGCGTGCGGGTTCGAGAGATGGACCTCGATCACTGGCGTGCGGATCGCCTTGATCGCATCATAGAGCGCGATCGAGGTGTGCGTATAGGCGCCGGCGTTGAGCAGCACCGCCTTGGCGGGGAGCGCCTGTGCCTCGTGCAGCCAGTCGATCAGATGCCCCTCATGGTTCGACTGGCGCAGGTCGATTGAAAGGCCGAGCTCGCGCGAGCGGTCCTCTAGCTGGCCGGCGATGTCGTCGAGCGTTTCGTGGCCGTAGATCTCGGGCTCGCGGGTGCCGAGCAGGTTGAGGTTGGGACCGTTGAGGACGAAGATCGTTTCGGGCATCGCGCGGGACTTCCGTTTGCGGGCGGTTGAATGCTGCCAGGCCTCGGCCTAGTTGAGCAGACCCATAGCCCGTTCGCCCCAAGCTTGTCGAAGGGCTGTTCGTCCCGGCCGGGACGGACAGGGTTTCGCCAAGCTCAGCCCGAACGGGGAACGAACGTGCCGCATACCGATGGAACCGTCAGCATCCAGGTCAATGGCGAGCATCGCCGCGTGCGCAGCGGGCTGAGCCTCGCCGAGCTGGCGCAGGATCTGGGGCTGATGCCCGAGAAGGTCGCGATCGAACGCAATCTCGAGGTCGTACCGCGCTCGACGCTTGGCGAAGTGCTGGTCGAGGATGGCGACGAGCTCGAGATCGTGCATTTCGTCGGCGGGGGGGATCATGCCGCCGCAGTCGATGCCGACACCTGGAGCGTCGCGGGGCGTACCTTCCGCTCGCGGCTGATCGTCGGCACGGGCAAGTACAAGGATTTCGCGCAGAACGCCGCCGCGCTCGAGGCGTCGGGCGCCGAGATCGTCACCGTCGCGGTGCGCCGCGTCAACGTGTCGGACCGCAACGCACCGATGCTGACCGACTTTATCGATCCCAAGAAAGTCACCTATCTGCCCAATACTGCGGGCTGCTTCGATGCCGAATCGGCGATCCGCACGCTGCGGCTCGCGCGCGAGGCGGGCGGCTGGGACCTGGTGAAGCTCGAAGTGCTGGGGGAAGCGCGCACGCTCTATCCCGACATGGTCGAGACGTTGCGCGCGACCGAGATCCTCGCCAAGGAAGGCTTCCTGCCGATGGTCTATTGTGTCGACGATCCGATCGCCGCGAAGCGGCTTGAGGATGTCGGTGCGGTCGCGATCATGCCGCTCGGCGCGCCGATCGGATCGGGGCTGGGGATCCAGAACCGCGTCACGATCCGGCTGATCGTCGAGGGCGCGAAGGTGCCGGTGCTGGTCGATGCCGGGGTCGGCACCGCGTCCGAGGCGGCGCAGGCGATGGAGCTTGGCTGCGACGGCGTGCTGATGAACACCGCCATCGCCGAGGCGAAGGATCCGGTGATGATGGCGGCGGCGATGAAAGCCGGGGTCGAGGCGGGGCGCCTCGCTTATCGTGCCGGGCGGATGGGGCGGCGGATGTATGCCGATCCGTCGAGCCCGCTCGCCGGTCTCATCTGAGCGGAATCAGCCATAGTATGAAACATAAGTTATGGAACCAGCGCGAGACTAATCCGTTTAAACTTCGGGACTAGCCGATGTCGACCCGCGACATCGAACACCGAAAGGATAGTATCATGGGCGAATTCGTCGACAAGGTCAAAGGCAACGTCAATGAAGCCATTGGCAAGGTGAAGCAGCACAGCGATAATCCCGAGACGAAGGCCGAAGGCGCCGCGCAGGAAGCCAAGGGCAAGGCCCAGCAGGCTGCCGGCACCGTCAAGGGCGCGCTCGGCGACGACATCTGATCTTCGGATCATTTGCGTAACGCGTACCGAAAGGCCGCTCCGATTACGGAGCGGCCTTTTTGGTGTTTGCCGCCATTGCAGTCAGCGTCGTTCCGGCGGTGATCGCTTCGATGTCGGTCTTGAGATGGAGCAGGCGCACGCCGGTCTCGCCCATCGCGCGGGCGAGCGCCGTGGCAAACGCCGCGGTCGTCTCGACCGTCTCGGCCCAGCAGCCGTAGGCGCGGCCGAGCGCGGCGAAATCGGGATTGTGCAATCGCGTGCCAGTGACGCGGCCGGGATATTCGCGCTCCTGGTGCATGCGGATCGTGCCGTAGCCGCTATTGTCGATTACCAGCACGAGCATGTCGGCGCCATGCGCGACCGCAGTGGCGAGTTCCTGACCGTTCATCAGGAAACAGCCATCGCCCGCGAGCGCGACGACGGTGCGGTCGGGATGGCGGAGCGCAGCGGCGGTCGCGGCGGGGACGCCGTAGCCCATCGCGCCTGCGGTCGGCGCAAGTTGCGTGCCGGGCCCGGCGTAGCGCCAGTAGCGATGCCACCAGCCGCTGTAATTGCCAGCGCCGTTGCAGATGATGCTGTCGGCGGGGAGGTGCTCGCGCATCGCCGCGACGCAGGGGCCGAGGTCGAGTGCAACGCCTGCGCGCGCGGCGGGGGTCGACCAGGCGAGATACGCAGCGTGCGCGTCGGCGCCTGAGTCGAGCCTCGGCATGTCGATCGCAAGCAGCGCATCGGCGAAGCTCGTCATGTCGGCACAAATCGCCAGATCGGCGCGGTAGGTCTGGCCGAGTTCGTTCGGATCGGGATGGATATGGACGATCCGCTGGCCGGGATGGTCGGGCGTGATCAGCGTATAGCCATCGGTCGTCGCCTCGCCGAGCCGGGGCCCGGCGACGATCAGCAGGTCTGCTTCGCGAATCCGCGCGACGAGCGCGGGATTGGGGCCGTACCCGAGATTGCCCGCCCATACGGGCGATTCGTTGGCGATCGCATCCTGGCGGCGGAAGGCCGAAGCGACGGGGACGCCCGATCGCTCCGCCCAGGCGGCGAAATCGCGCGCGGCGGCTGGCGTCCAACCCGCGCCGCCGATGATCGCGAGCGGACGCTCGGCCGCGCCGAGCAGGGCTGCGAGGTCACACATCTGGACAGGATCGCATGCCTGGACGACGCGCTCGACGCGTGGGCGATCGAGCGCTGCGACGTCGTCGAGCAGCATGTCCTCGGGCAGCGCGAGCACGACCGGCCCGGGCCGCCCCGACATCGCGACGTTCCACGCGCGCGCGACATATTCGGGGATGCGCCGCGCATCGTCGATCTTCGCCGCCCATTTGGCGATCGGCCCGAACATCGCGGGAAAGTCGATCTCCTGAAACGCCTCGCGATCCTTCGTCCCGCGATCGACGTCGCCGATGAACAGCACCATCGGCTGCGAATCCTGCATCGCGACATGGACGCCGATCGAGGCATTGGTCGCGCCGGGCCCGCGCGTGACGAAGGCGACGCCGGGCCGCCCGGTCAGCGCACCGTCGGCGCACGCCATGAAGCCGACGCCGCCTTCCTGCCGGCACACCACCAGGTCGATCTGTGGCGTGTCGTGGAGCGCGTCGAGCACCGCGAGGAAGCTCTCGCCGGGGACGGTGAAGATTCGATCGACCCCTTGCGCGACGAGTTGATCGACAAGGATGCGCCCGCCGGTGCGGGGGGAGGGGGAGGTGGTCATCGCCATTTTGTAGCGGGGCCGCGGCGGCTTGGGTAGGTCTCGAGGGCCGCAAGTGGCGTGGGAAACGTCGCGTTCCCCGGCGGAGGCCAGGGCCCAGGTGCGATGGCGGTGAGGGGGACCGTCGCGCTCCCGATCGGCGACGCCGCGACTAGGCCCCGGCCTTCGCCGGGGAACGATGTGCAGCGAGCGGACGGCTTTCTGTCGAAAAAGCTTACAGCTGCAACCTTGCGGCTATCGGCGTTAACTAGTTGAAACCGCGAGAAACCGGGATTTCTGAAAACTGGCACGCGCGGTGCAATACTCTGTGTACGCCGAGCGGTAATCGCTTCAGCAGGGCGGGCCAGCGCTACAGAGCGCGGCCCGCCCGACCCGGCATCCTCACTTCTCGGTCGAAACGCCCTGTTCTTCGAGCAATGCGGCGAGCTCGCCGCTTTCGTACATCTCCATCATGATGTCCGAACCGCCGACGAATTCGCCCTTCACATAGAGCTGCGGGATCGTCGGCCAGTCGGAGAATTGCTTGATCCCCTGGCGGACGCCCTGGTCCTGCAGCACGTCGACGCTGCCGAACTCGGCGCCGAGATGGTTGAGGATCGCGACCGCCCGGCTCGAAAAGCCGCACTGCGGGAAGAGCGGGCTGCCCTTCATGAACAGGACGACGTCGTCCTTCTGGACGAGTTCGGCGATGCGGATCTGGTCTGGATCGGTGCTCATAGGTTTACTCCTGGACTGGTACGGCGGTGGTCAACTGGAGCGCGTGGAGCACGCCTCCCATCTTGTCACCGAGCGCGGCGTAGACGGCGCGCTGTTGCTTGAGGCGGGGCAGCCCTCGGAAACTTTCCGACACGACGCGGGCGGCCCAATGGTTGTTGTCGCCCGCAAGATCGGTCATCTCGACCTGCGCGTCGGGGATTCCCGCGACGATCAGCGAGACGATCTCATCGGCGGCCATCGGCATTATTGCGACCCCATCAACTGGCGACGCGCCTCGACGGTCTTTTCCTCGATCGCGCGGCGAATCGCCGGCTCGTCGATCTCGACACCTGCGGCGGTCAAGTCGCTGACGAGCTTGCGGATTACGTCCTCGTCGCCGGCTTCCTCGAAATCGGCCTGCACCACGGCGGTGGCATAGGCGTCCGATTCTTCCTTGGTCAGCTTCATCTGCGTCGCGGCCCATTGCCCGAGCAACCGGTTTCGGCGCGCCACGATCCGGAAGGCAACTTCTTCGTCGCGGGCATATTTGGTTTCGAAAGCGCGCTCGCGATCGTCGAAAGTGGTCATGGTCGGTCCCCTTGGGCCTGTCGAAATAGCGCCTTCGAGATAAGCGTGCTGCAGGGCATGCGCAACGCCCGCCGCGCGGCTTCGCATCGAAAGCAACTTTGTCGCATCTGAATCGCTTGCTTGGTCGTAGCCGGGACAGCCCGCATCGGTTTAAACGCAATCGATCGCTTCACTGTCCAAAGCCGGGATTTCGACCATCAATGGCCACATTGCCCGACCGATCCTCTCCGCAAGACCTGGCGCCGTCGTTGCCCGAGGCGCACCGCACGCTCAAGGTATGGGCGACGGGCGATGCGCGGCGTTCGGGCTGGCGGCAATGGCTGGGCTTTGCCGGGCCGGGGTTCCTGGTCTCGGTCGGCTATATGGACCCGGGCAATTGGGGGACCGATCTCGCTGGCGGAAGCCAGTTCGGCTACAGTCTGCTGTGGGTCATCCTCGCGTCGAACCTGATGGCGATCTTCCTGCAGATCCTCTGCGCGCGGCTCGGGATCGTGACGGGGCGCGACCTCGCGCAGTCGTGCCACGATTATTATCCGCGGCCCGTCGCGGTGGCGCTGTGGCTGCTGTGCGAGATCGCGATCATCGCCTGCGATCTGGCCGAGGTGGTCGGCTCGGCGGTGGCGCTCAACTTGCTGCTCGGGCTGCCGCTGGTGTGGGGCGTGCTCGTCACCGGGCTCGACGTGCTGCTGTTGCTGCTGCTCATCAACCTCGGCTTCCGCAAGATCGAGGCGGTGGTGATGGCGCTGATCGCGACGATCGCGTTGTGCTTCGTCTACACGATCTTTCTCGCCAAGCCCGACTGGAGCGCGGTGGCCTTGGGGGCGGTGACGCCGGCGATTCCGAATACCGCTGCGTTGCTGGTGGCGCTCGGCATCCTCGGCGCGACCGTGATGCCGCATAACCTCTATCTGCACAGCTCGATCGTCCAGACGCGCGCGTTCGGGCGCACGCCGCGCGACGTCAAGGCGGCCTTGTGGTTCAACACGCTCGATACCGTGCTCGCGCTGGGGGCGGCGTTCTTCGTCAATGCAGCGATCCTGGTGCTGGCGGCGGCGGTGTTCTGGCGCTCGGGGATCGTGGTGGATGATCTGCGGCAGGCGTTCGAGTTGCTGCGCCCGGCCTTGGGCGGTGTGGCGGCGACGGCGTTTGCGCTGGCGCTGCTCGCCTCGGGGCAGTCGAGCACGATTACGGGCACGCTTGCCGGGCAGATCGTGATGGAGGGCTTCCTCCGGATCCGTATTGCGCCGTGGATCCGCCGGCTGGTGACGCGCGGGATCGCGATCGTGCCGGCGCTAGTGGTGATTTCGGCGAGTGGCGGCAAGGATACCGTCGCGCTGCTCGTGGTGTCGCAAGTCGTGCTGTCGATGCAGCTGCCGTTCGCGATCTTCCCGCTGATGATGGTGACGAGCAGCCGCGCGCGGATGGGGGACTATGCCAATCCGGCATGGGTGAAGGTCGTCGGGTATGCGATTTGCAGCGTGATCGCGGCGCTCAACGTCTATCTGCTGTGGCAGACGATCGGGCCGGTGTGGGTTGGGGTAATGGCGGCGGTGGTTGTGGTGTTCGCGTTGTATGTCTGGATTTCCGAGCGCCGGGCTGCGGCGGAACGCGTAGCCAGTTCGTAAGCCGCTTTCGCGTCTTCGCGTCTCAAAGAAGGCTGGTTCACGCGAAGGCGCGAAGACACGAAGAGCGACGCCTCTGCGTCCTCCGCGCCTCTGCGCGCAAAAAAGAAGATGGTTCGCGCAGAGGCGCAGAGGACGCGGAGCAGAAGAAGAGAAAGTTGCATGGCATGGGGCCGACGCTCCCTCCGTCGTCACACCGGGCTTGTCCCGGGGTCCACCGTGCCGCACCCGCTGCCGATGAGGCGTATGGGGGACGGTCGACCCCGGCACAGGGCCGGGGTGACGGAAGGGGGCCTCAGTCCGCTACCTTGACCACCAGCTTCCCGATCGCGGCCCGCGCCGCCATCTTGGCGATCGCCTTGCCGCCATCCTCGAATGCGAAGGTCTCGGTGACGCGCGGGGCGATCTTGCCGTCCTGCCACAGCTGGAAGAGCCGCGCGATGTGTGCGGCGTTGGCCTTGGGATCGCGTGCGGCGAAGGCGCCCCAGAAGACGCCGCAGACGTCGCAGCTTTTGAGCAGCGTCAGGTTGAGCGGGAGCTTGGGGATGCCGGCGGGGAAGCCGACGACGAGGTAGCGCCCCTCCCAGCCGATCGAGCGCAGCGCGGGCTCGGCATAGTCGCCACCGACCGGATCGTAGATCACGTCGTAGCCGGCCTTGCCGCCGAGCGCCTTGAACTGCTCGGCCAGCGCCTTGGACTGGTCCTTGTCGAACGGCGCGCGGGCGTAGATCAGCGTCTCGTCGGCACCCGCATCGCGGGCGGCCTGCGCCTTTTCCTCGGACGACACCGCCGCGACGACGCGCGCGCCGAACGCCTTGCCGAGTTCGATCGCCGCAAGACCGACGCCGCCCGCCGCGCCGAGCACGAGCAGGCTCTGGCCTTCGGCAAGATGGCCCCGGTCGAGCAAGGCGTGGATCGTGGTGGCATAGGTGAGCAGCAGCGCCGCACCCTCGGCGAAATCGCGCTCGGGCGGGAGCGGGTAGAGCGATCCGGCCGGCACCGCGACCTTCTCGACCAGACCGCCATGCCCGGTCATGCCGATGACGCGGTCGCCGACGGTCCAGCCGGTGACGCCTTCGCCGATGCTTTCGATCACGCCGGCGATCTCGCCGCCCGGTGCGAACGGGCGCTGCGGCTTGAACTGGTATTTGTCTTCGATGATCAGCACGTCGGGATAGTTGATCGCGCACGCCTTGACCGCGACCACGACTTGGCCCGCAGCGGCCACCGGATCGGGCAGCTCGTCGAGACCTAGAGTTTCAGGTCCGCCCGCCGCTTTCGACAGAAGTGCTCGCATGTGCCCGGTCTCCGCTCATCCACGGCCGGTGTTCTTTTACCCCGGCTTCGTATTTCGAAATCTGGGTATCTCTTGCCAGCGTAAGACCGATCTCGTCCAGCCCTTCCATCAGGCACTGGCGACGAAACGCGTCGAGTTCGAAGTCGAAGCGATCCTGATACGGGGTGGTGACCGTCATCGTCTCGAGATCGACGGTGATCGGCTGGTCTTGCGCGACCTCGATCAAGCGGTCGATCGCGTCCTGCGGCAGCACGACCGCGACGATCCCGTTCTTGAAGGCGTTGCCCGAAAAGATGTCGGAAAAGCTCGGCGCGAGGACGGCGCGGATGCCCATGTCGGCAAGCGCCCAGGCGGCATGCTCGCGGCTCGACCCGCAGCCGAAATTGTCGCCCGCGATCAGCATCGGCGATCCGGCATAGCGCGGATCGTCGAAGATGTTGCCGGGGACCGCGCGCACCGTTTCGAACGCGCCCTTGCCGAGCCCCTCGCGGGTGATCGTCTTGAGCCAGTGCGCGGGGATGATGACGTCGGTATCGACGTTCTTCTGGCCCCAGGGATAGGCCTTGCCCGAAACCTGCGTCACTGGCTGCATGCGTTAGCGTCCGGTTGATGTCGGCGTGGTCGCCGCATTGGTCTTGGCGGTGGCGACATAGGCGGCCATCCCGCTGAGAATGGTGCCCATCACGAGCAGAACCAGAACGCGCTTCATACAATGCCCCTCAAGAACTCGTAACCAGGTTACGAACATCGCTCAGTCTTCCCGTGACGGCGGCCGCAGCCGCCATCGCGGGTGAAACCAGATGCGTGCGCGCACCCGGTCCTTGTCGTCCTACGAAATTGCGGTTCGAAGTGGAAGCGCAGCGTTGCCCCGGCGGCACTTTGTCGGGGTTCATCGCCAGGCACATCGAGCATCCCGGCTCGCGCCATTCGAACCCGGCGGCGAGGAAGATGCGGTCGAGCCCCTCTGACTCTGCCTGCGCCTTGACCAGCCCCGAACCGGGCACGACGAGCGCGGTGACGCCATCGGCGACGTGACGCCCGTCGGCGACCTTCGCGGCGGCGCGGAGGTCCTCGATGCGGCTGTTTGTGCAGCTGCCGATGAAGACGTAATCGACGCCGACGTCCTGCATCGCGGTGCCCGCAGCGAGGCCCATATAGGCGAGCGACTTGCGCGCGGCGTCGCGCTTGGCGGGATCGGCGAAGCTGTCGGGATCGGGGACGACGCCGGTGATCGGCACGACGTCCTCGGGCGAGGTGCCCCAGGTCAGCAGCGGGGCAATCTCGGCGGCGTCGATCGTGACGACCGCGTCGTACACCGCGCCGGGGTCGCTTGGCAGCGTGCGCCAATAGGCAAGCGCCTCGTCCCAATCGGCATCTTTGGGCGCCATCGGGCGGCCTTTCAAATAGGCGAAGGTCGTCTCGTCGGGCGCGACGAGGCCGGCGCGCGCGCCCGCTTCGATCGACATGTTGGCGATCGTCAGGCGGCCCTCGATCGACATCTCGCGGATCGTCGAGCCGGTATATTCGAGGACATAGCCCGTCCCGCCGGCGGCACCGAGCTTGCCGATGATCGCGAGCGCAACGTCCTTGGCGGACACGCCGAAGCCGAGCCTGCCGTCGACGCGGACTTCCATCGTCTTCGACTGGCCGAGCAGCAGCGTTTGCGTGGCGAGGACGTGCTCGACCTCGCTCGTGCCGATGCCGAACGCCAGCGCGCCGAGTGCGCCGTGCGCCGAGGTGTGGCTGTCGCCGCAGACGAGCGTCGTGCCGGGGAGGGTGAAGCCTTGCTCGGGGCCGACGACATGGACGATGCCCTGCGCCGGCGCGAGCGCGTCGATATAATCGATGCCGAAATCGGCGGTGTTGCGGGTCAGCGCGTCGAGCTGCGCCGCGCTTTCGGGATCGGCGATCGGCAGCGGACGCCCCCCCGCGTCGCGGCGCGCGGTGGTCGGCAAGTTATGGTCGGGCACCGCGAGCGTGAGGTCGGGGCGGCGGACGGTGCGGCCGTTCGCGCGGAGGCCGGAGAAAGCCTGCGGGCTGGTCACTTCGTGGACGAGGTGACGGTCGATATAGATCAGGCAGGTGCCGTCGTCGCGCTGTTCGACGACGTGGTCGGCCCAGATTTTTTCGTACAAGGTGCGGGGGTGGTTCGCCATAAGGCGCTCGCCCTAGCCGAAAGATGCGCCGAGGCAAAGCTTTGGATGCCGGAAGTTGCGCCGCGCGCAAGGCGGCGACTGCGCGTACCCGTCGGTACGCGCAGCCCCGCTCCCTCACTTTGCAGTGATAAAGGGGTCCCAATTGACGTAATAGGAGATCGGGCGGAGCTGGCCGACCGTCACCTTGATCTGGATCTGATAGGTCTGGTGGCCGACATTCATCGCCTGGCCGATCCAATAGGCGCCGACCGGTTCGGTACCGATCGGCGGTTGCTGCTGTGGATAGCCTTGCGAGCCGAACACCGACCCCTGCGACACGGTGAAACCGGTGATGATCACGGTATCGCCGCTGCCCGGATTGATCGGCACGGTGTTGAAGCCGATCAGCGAGCCGACCGGGACGACGGTCGACAGCTCCATCTGGCCTTCGTTGGTGCTGCCGTTCGAGACCTGATTGTCCATCATATAGACGCCGTGGCTGATGTTCTGGCCCTGCTGCGAGGCGACATAGGCGGTGTCGACCGCGATGGTAATGAAAGCCTGGGGCTGCAGCACCGCCGTCTGCACCAGCACGAGGTTGGATGCGCTCATCATTGTGACGATTCCTTTGCGATTTCGAGAAGATCGGACCGGGCGCGCGTCGCGCGCCTATTTCACCGCCATCGACGGGTCGAAATTGATCGTGATGCCCGCGCTGCCCGGCTGCTTCTGGGCGTTG
Organism: Sphingomonas sp. 10B4; assembly: GCF_035019905.1. Lineage (NCBI taxonomy): Bacteria > Pseudomonadati > Pseudomonadota > Alphaproteobacteria > Sphingomonadales > Sphingomonadaceae > Sphingomonas > Sphingomonas sp. 10B4. Next base: position 43,857 of record NZ_JASJVC010000021.1, read on the forward strand.
ATCGTGACTTGGTAAGCATCCTGACCGGTCGCCTGGACCTGGCCGACAAAGGCGCCGGTGCCGTCGGCTTGCGGCTGGCCGCCCGCGCCCCAGATGTTGGCGTTGCCGATCGCGGTGAGCGTCGGGACGACCGTGCTGGTCGCATCGATGTTGTAGACGTTCCATTGGATCGTCGAGCCATTGGTCACCTGCGTCAGCAGGTTGGGCGTGCCTTCGTTGGTGCTGCCCGCGCCGACGCGGTTGTCGACGGCATAGACGCCCCTGGTAGAGCCATTCTGGATCGCGTTGATATCGACCCAGATCTGGATGAACACGGTTGCTGAGCTTGCCACTCCACTCTCCTTCGCTGCGTGATGGGGAACGCGGTGCGCGGCAGCGTCGGGGAAATCGGGTCCGATCGCTGTCGCGCAGGGCTTAGCCGACGCAGGAGGGGCGCGCAGGCGATGTTGGCTCCGAAACGACCCGAACCACGGGCGCGCGCGCGGGCGGCGGCGGGCGGTCCTGGATATTTCCGCTGCACAACGGATGCGATTGTTCGCAAAGGCCAGTCGCGCGCGTGCGCGGCTCAGCGCGCGGGCATCGTCCGGTTCAGGAAGGCGACGCTGTCGGCGAGCACCGGCGCCTTGCCGCGGAACGGCACCGACAGCGCCATCGCGACATTCTCGTGGTTGATGCCGGGATAGTTGCGGAACTCGACTGCGCCGCCCTGTGCTGTCAGCGCAGCCGACAGATGGATCGCGTTGCGCGGGCGGACCTCGGTATCCTCGGTCGAGGTGACGAGCAGCATCGGCGCGGCGTCACCGCGCGCGAAGTGGATCGGCTGCGTCATCAGCGGGTCCTTCGCGCCCTGCATCGCGTCGATCGAGCGCTTCTTGTCGAACGGGTAGAAATCGTACGGGCCCGACAGGCCGACCGCGGCCTTGATGATCCTGGGGTCGACTTGCTCGGCCGCGAGCCAGCGCGGGTCGAGCGTCAGCATCGCGACGGTATAGGCGCCCGCCGAATGGCCGGCGACGCCGATGCGGGTCGGGTCGCCGCCATATTCGGCGATATGGTCGCGCGTCCATTTGACCGCCTGCGCACCGTCCTGGAGCATCGCGGGGAAGCGGATCTGCGGGACCTTGCGGTAATCGGGGACCACCACGACGAAGCCGTTTCGCGCAAAGGCGCGCGCGGCGAAGGCGTAGCCCTGGCGCGTGCCGGCGACCCAGCCGCCGCCGTACCAGAAGATCAGCACCGGGCGCCTGGTCACCGGGCCGGCGGGGCGCCACACGTCGAGCGTCTGGCCTTCGCTCCCGAAGGGGATCGCGGTGCCGGCGCGTTCGGTGCCCGAGCCGCCGCCCATCGCCGCGTCGAGCAAGCTGAGCTGGCCGGGCGGCGAGACGAGCGCGTAAAGCGCTCCTCCGGCGACGACAAGGAGCAGCACGATTCCCGCCAGCGCCCAGCGGATCATGCGCGATGATCTGCGGTGATCGTACCCGCTGCGGCGAGCTCGGCCTCATGCGCCGCCTCGCGCCAGCTTTCGGTGAGCGCGGCGCTTTCCCATTCGCGCATTGCCGGATGCTCCAGGATGCGCGCGACCCACGCCGCACCGGGGGCGCCGACATCGAGACCATAGGTGCGCACGCGGAAGGCGACCGGCGCGAAAAAGGCATCGACCGCGCTGAACGTCGGGCCGGCAAGCCACGGCCCGCCGAAGCGATCGAGCCCCTCGGCCCACAGCTCGGCCAGCCGCGCGATCTCACGGGCGAGCGCCGGGATCGGGGCGGGGGGGCTCACCCGAACACCGACGTTCATCGTATAGGCGTTGCGCACCGCGCCGAACCCGCCGTGCATTTCGGCGGTGGCACACTGCGCCCAGCCGCGCGCGGCTGCGTCGTCCGGCCAGACGTCGGGGTGCCGCTCGGCGAGATAGAGGACAATCCCGAGCGAATCCCACACGGTGCGGTCGCCGTCGAGCAGCACCGGCACCTGCCCGGTCGGCGAAAACGCCCGGAAGGCGTCGTAATTGACCGCTTGCGTGAAAGGCTCGAGCCGATCCTCGAACGGAATCTCGAGCGCGCGCAGCAGCAGCCACGGCCGCAGCGACCAGCTCGAATAATTCCGGTTCGCGGTGATCAGCGTGTAGCCCATCGCCTTACACCGCGTACTGCGCGGTGGTCTTGGCGGCGATCTCGTCGGCGGTCACGCCCGGCGCCATCTCGATCAGCTTGAACGGCGACTGGTGGTCGGGCCGCTGGAACACCGCGAGATCGGTGATGACCATGTCGACGACGTTCTTGCCGGTCAGCGGCAGCGTGCAGGCCGGGATGAACTTGGGGTCGCCGTTCTTCGAGCTGTGCTCCATCACGACGATGATCTTCTTGACGCCGGCGACGAGATCCATCGCGCCGCCCATGCCCTTGATCATCTTGCCCGGGATCATCCAGTTGGCGATGTCGCCATTCTCGGCGACTTCCATCGCGCCGAGCACGGTCAAGTCGATATGCCCGCCGCGGATCATCGCGAAGCTCTGGTCCGAGCCGAAATAGGCCGATTGCGGCAGCTCGCTGATCGTTTGCTTGCCGGCGTTGATCAGGTCGGCGTCTTCCTCGCCCGCGAGCGGGAAGGGGCCGATGCCGAGCATGCCATTCTCCGACTGGAGCGTGACGGTGACGCCCGCGGGGATATGGTTGGCGACGAGCGTCGGGATGCCGATGCCGAGGTTGACGTAGAAGCCGTCCTGCAATTCGCGCGCGGCGCGGGCTGCCATTTCGTCACGAGTCCAGGCCATTATTTCTCTCCAGATGCAGGGGGCGACCAGCGCTTGTCGGCGGGGAAGACGTCGTCGATCCCCCCTTTCAACGCGGTGCCGTAAACGGGGTTGGGCAGGACGAACCAGAAGCGGCCCCACATGCCGTGGATGGCGGGCGACGATGCCACCGCGCGCCGCTGCTGCGGGGTGCCGGTGAACAGGTCGGAGAAGTCGCCGAGCTGGTCGCCGCCCATCGCCACGACGCAATAACGCGCGGCAATCGCCTGGCGGCGGGTGTCCTTGCCCGAGCCGCTGCCGAGATCGCCCTTCAGCCACAGCGTGTCGCCGTGTTTGGCGGTGCCGAGGCCGGCGTGGGCGATCGCCTGCTCGGTGAAGCTGGCGGTCGCGGCGGAGCGGTTGGTGTTGAAGACGACCGTCACGCCCATGCGGCGGAGTTCGGTGACCGCGCCGATCGCGCCGGGGACGGCCTCGACGCGGTCGACGCCGGCTTGCTCCCATTGCTGCCACAGCGCTGCGTCGTAGGGGCGCCCGGGGTGCCGCGCGTCGTCATATTCGAAGCCGAGGTTGAGCAGCAGCGTCTCGTCGACGTCGAACACGACCGCGCGGGGGCGGTCGCCGCAGGGGATGGTAGCAGGCTGGTCGAGCGTGGCGCCGGGCTGGAGGACCGCCGAGGTGCGGTCGGTCATCGCCTTGGGATCGGCCTTCTCGCTCGCGATGCGGCGGCGGACGGCGTCGACCAGGACGTTGTAGGCCTGGTGGTCGAGCGCGGCGGCTTCGCCCGAGCCGTAGAGGAATTGCATGCCGGGGGGGATGGTGGGGGCGGCTGATACAGGCGCGACGGGTGCCTGTGGCACGGTCGTACACGCGGACAGCATCAACGCGAGCGCTGCCGCTATCCCCCTCCCGCTTGCGGGAGGGGTTAGGGGAGGGAATGACCTGGAAGCTTGGGCGACGCCCGAGACAGGCCCTCCCCCAGCCCCTCCCGCAAGCGGGAGGGGGGAAGAAGAAGCGAGGTGGTTCACGCCGCCTCGCGGACGGTGCGGAATTCGATGCGCTTGTCGTATGGGCTGCCGATGATCATCCGCTTCACATAGATTCCCGGCAGATGGATGCAGTCGGGATCAAACGACCCCACCGGGACGATCTCCTCGACCTCGGCGACGCAGATCTTGCCCGCGGTCGCCATCGGCGCATTGAAGTTGCGCGCGGTCTTGCGGAAGATGAGGTTGCCGCTCTCGTCGGCTTTCCAGCCCTTGATGATCGACAGATCGGCGCGGATGCCGCGTTCGAGGATGAACTCTTCCCCGTCGAACACCTTCACTTCCTTGCCCTCGGCGACGAGCGTGCCGACGCCGGTCTTGGTGTAGAAGCCGGGGATGCCAGCACCACCCGCGCGGCAGCGCTCGGCGAGCGTGCCCTGCGGGCAGAATTCGACCTCGAGCTCGCCCGAGAGATACTGCCGCTCGAATTCCTTGTTCTCGCCGACGTAAGAACTGATCATCTTCTTGACCTGGCGCGTGCGGAGCAGCTTGCCGAGGCCTTCGCCGTCGATCCCGGCATTGTTGCTGGCGATCGTCAGGTCCTTGGTGCCCGCGTCGCGGATCGCGTCGATCAGCCGATCGGGGATCCCGCACAGCCCGAACCCGCCGGCGCAGATCGTCATGCCATCATGGAGCAACCCGTCGAGCGCTGCTGCCGCATCGGGATAGAGTTTCTTCATGATGCATCGACTCCTTGTTTTGGAGCGCGATAGGCGGGGCCGCGGCATCGATCAATAAGGGGGGATCAATATGCCAGGCGCAACCCCGGCCGCGGCCATTCCATGCTCACGAGTTGCCCGGTGCCCGACAGCGTGATGTAGGCGGTGCGCATATCGGGTCCGCCCCAGCAGATGTTGGTGGTGAACGGATCGGGCGTGGCGACGAAATCGACGAGTTCGCCCGCAGGCGAGATGACCGAAATTCCGCTCTCGCCGATCGTCGCGACGCAGATATTGCCGCATTCCTCGACCCCGAGCGAATCGAAGAATTTGTAGCCTGCGGGGCGATAGAGCGGGATGCCGGGGCCGCCGAGGCCGGCGGTGAGATCGACCTCGCCCGGCGCGGTGATGTCGAACGCCATCAGCCGGCAGGTATAGGTCTCGGCGGCGTAGAGCCGCTTGCCGTCGGGCGAGAGGCCGATGCCGTTGGGGTTCTCGCTCGGGAAGATGACCTCGGCGAGATGGCGGCCGTCGGCGTGCGAATAGAAGATGCCGGTGACGTCACGCTCCCGCTCGCGCGTCTTGCCGTGGTCGGTGAACCAGAAGCCGCCGGCATCGTCGAACACGATGTCGTTGGGGCCGCGCAGGCTGCAGTGGAAGTCGCCGTCCTTGTAGAGCACCTCGACCTCGCCGGTCTCGATGTCGATCCGCTCGATCCGCCCGCCCGAATAGTCTTCGGGCTGGCCGTGCGGGACGAGCAGCCCGCTCGGGGTTTCGACATAGTGGAAGCCGCCATTGTTGCAGCAATAGAGCTTGCCGTCGGGCCCCAGCGCCAGGCCATTGGGGCCGCCGCCGGGTTCGGCCACGGTCGTCTTGGTGCCGTCGGGATGCACGCGCGTGATGCGGCCGGCTTCGATCTCGACGAGGATGACGCTGCCGTCGGGCATCGCCACGGGCCCCTCGGGAAAGCGCAGGCCGGTCGCCAGGGTGGTGAAAGTCATCGCTCCGCTCCTGTTTTTTGGGGCAGCCTATCCCTCCTGCCGGGGCGAGCAAGCAGGCACTTGACTACAGACGTAATCGATACGATTACATCCGTAGTCATTACGGAGAGCGACTCGTGGCCGAACGCATCAGCGATGCCGAACATGCAGTGATGGAAGTGTTGTGGGACGAGAGTCCGCTGACCGCACAAGACGTGGCCGAGCGCATTCCCGATACGCGCGAGTGGAGTGCCAACACCGTCAAGACCTTGCTCGGGCGTCTGCTCGCCAAGAGCATCATCGCGCATGAACAGGATGGCCGACGCTATCTGTATCGTCCGCTCGTGAAGCGGGAAGACTATGTCGCGGGCGAATCTCGCAAGTTGATGGATCGGCTGTTCGGTGGCAGACTGAGCCCGCTCGTCGCGCACCTCGCCGATCGCGATGCGCTCACCGCACAGGATATCGCCGAGATCGAAGCACTGCTCAAGGAGCTCAAGGCATGACCGACTGGATCTCGCCAAGCTGGCTGATCGAAGCGCTGATCGGATCGAGCGTATTGATGGTCGCGGTGTTGCTGTTGCGGCGCCCGGTGCGCAAGGCGTTCGGCGCCGATGTCGCCTATGCGCTGTGGCTGCTCCCGGTGCTGCGGTTGGCGCTGCCGCCGCTGCCGAGCGCGTGGCATGACGCGGCGGTCGCGCCGGTGCTGCACGCCACCGAGCAGATGAGCGTGCTGTTCGCCGAGCCCGTCGCCGCCGCGACCGCGGCGTCGGCGCCGGCGCAGGAATGGCTCGTACCCGTGCTCGCCTCACTGTGGATCGCGGGGGCGGGGGCGTTCGTCGCGTGGCATGCGCTGGCGCATCACCGCTTCTGCCGGCGGATGCTCGACCAGGCCGCGAGCAGCGAAGAGCATGGCGGCGTGTACGTGATCGAAACCGGCGCCGCGAGCGGTCCGCTCGCCTTCGGGGTGTGGCGCCGCTACGTCGCCTTCCCGCACGATTTCGCCGAGCGCTTCGAAGCCGAGGAGCGCGATCTCGCGCTCGCGCACGAGCTTGGCCATCATGCGCGGGGCGATCTGATCGCCAATTGGGTCGCGCTGGTCGTGCTCGGGCTTCACTGGTTCAATCCGATCGCCTGGCGTGCCTTCCGCGCGTTCCGCGCCGACCAGGAAATCGCCAACGACGCGCGTGTGCTCGCCGGCATGAACCCGATGCGCCGCCACACTTATGCCTGCGCGATCCTCAAGGCGGCGCATCCGAGCTTCCTCGGCGGCACGGTGTCGGCGACCTGCCATCTGCACACGATCGACGATCTGAAAGGAAGGTTGAAGATGTTGACCACGACCAGGACGTCGCGCACCCGGCTGCTGGCGGGCGCCGGGATGCTGACGTTGCTCGCCGCGGGTGGGCTTGGCCTCACCGCCTCGGGCACCGCCGCCGCCGCCAAGGTGCGCAGCACCGTCGAGGCAGCCACGGGGGTCGATCTCGCGAGCCTCGACCAAGCGGTGGCCGCCCCGCCGCCGGCCGCCGCCGTCCCTGCGGCCCCGTCTGTCCCGGCCGCGCCACGCCCGGCACCGCGAATGCGCGAACACGTCGAGGCCTCGGACATGCCCGGCCCGGGCCTTCCTCCCGCGCCCGAGCCGCCACTCCCGCCGTCGGACGTCGCCGATGCGGTTCCGCCCGCGCCGCCTGCACCGCCGATGCCCGCGACCGGCAAGTCCGGCCCGGGCATGACGACGACGATGGTCACGGTGACCAAGGACGGCAAACGGGTCGTCCGCTATGGCCGCTACGTAAAGCTCAACCGTGATGGCAGCGCGACGCTGGTCGGGGAGATCGGGGCGATGCCGCCGATCCCTGCGATGCTTGCGAGGCCTGCGATCGGATCGATGCCGCCCATCCCGCCGATGCCGCAAGTCTCCTCGCGGAATTGCGGTCCGCGCGGCAAGGACGGAACGATGGTGATCAAGGAGCGCAGCGCGATCCGGCAGCGCATCATCATCTGCACCGATTGGATTGCTGCCGCGGCCGCCAAGGGCGCTGCGATGGCTGCGAACAGCAAGGACATGGAGCGCAACGCGTACAGCCATGCGCTCGACGGGCTTAACCGCTCGCGCGCGCACGTCATGGCGTCAGCGGCAATGACTGCCGCGCAGCGCAAGGAAGCGCTCGCCGGTATCGATACCGCGATCGCCGAACTCGAAGCGGATCTCGCGCACGCCCGATAAGACCTGGCGGGAATGGCTGGGCATGAGCTCCGACGGGTCGCGCCCTTGCCTTCGCCGGCGCGACCCGCCATTTCGATGCGATGAGCGAGCAAATCCCCGGCGTGCCCGAGCAGCTCGAGCCTCTCGTCGCCCGCCTGCTCGCGCCCAATCCGTCGCCTTTCACGCACACCGGCACGCAAGTGCATCTGGTCGGGACGACCGATCTCGCGGTGATCGACCCGGGACCCGACGACCCAACGCATATCGACGCGATCGTCCGTGCGATCGCCGGGCGGCCGGTCCGCGCGATCGTCATCACGCACACGCACCGCGACCACAGCCCGGGCTCGCGCCCGCTTGCCGCCGCGATCGGCGCGCCGATCGTCGGCTGTGCGCCGCTCGCGCTTGATGACGCAGGGATCCGCGCCGATGCGGCGTTCGACCGCGGCTATGCGCCCGACCGCGTGCTCGCCGAGGGGGACAGCGTATGCGGGGAGGGGTGGACGCTGACCGCGCTTGCGACGCCGGGGCACACTTCGAACCATCTCGCCTATGTCCTGCCCGAGGCGCAGGACGGCGCGGGGGCGCTGTTCAGCGGCGATCATGTGATGGGCTGGTCGACCAGCATCGTCTCGCCCCCCGACGGCAACATGACCGCGTATATGGCGAGTCTTGAGAAGCTGCTCCCGCGCACCGAGCGTCGCTATTATCCCGCGCACGGCGACCCGATCGAGAACCCCCAGCGCCTCGTTCGCGGGATGTTGGGGCACCGCAAACAACGCGAGGGGCAGATCCTGCGCAGCTTGCGCGACGCGCCCGCCGCGATCGGCGAGATGGTCGCGCGCATGTATGTCGGGATCGATCCGCGGCTGTTCCCCGCCGCCGAGCGATCGGTGCTCGCGCATCTGATCGACTTGCGCGACCGCGACCGCGTCGCCGAGCAGGGCGGGATCTGGAGCCTAACGTCATGACCTTCATCGGCAAATTCGCCGCGGCGCTCGCGCTGATTGCGCTGTTCATCCTCGGGCTGGTGTGGGGCATCGGCGCGCTGGTCGAGCACAAGCTCGCCGGCCCCGACCCGGTGACGATCGCGAGCGGCTCGCTCGAGGGCTTACGCGAACAGAACCGGCTTTCGGCCTTCGCCGCGCGCTTCGTCGCGGTGTCGACCTCGACGCAATCGCAATTCGGGCTGCAGGCGAAGAAGACGCTGATCATGCCCGGACTCGTCGAATATCATGTCGACATGGGCCGCCTCAGCAAGCGCGACGTGACGTGGGACGCCAAGACGCGGACGCTCGGCGTCGTGCTGCCGCCGGTCGAGGCATCGGCGCCGCAGATCGACCTGACGCAGATCCGCGAATATGGCGAGGGCGGCATCCTTGCGACGATTACCGATGCCGACGCGCGGCTCGAAAAGGCCAACCGTGCCGCGGGGCAGCGCGAGCTGGTGCGCCAGGCCAACGGCGCGGTGCCGATCCGGCTCGCGCGCGACGCCACGCGCCGTGCGGTCGAGCGCAGCTTCGCGCTGCCGCTGCGCGCCGCGGGGCTCGATGCGAGCGTCAAGGTGCGCTTCGCCGACGAAGCCAAGGACGACAGCGAAGTGTGGGATACGACCAAGTCGATCGCCGAGGTTCTCGCCAACCGCTCCTGATGGATGTTGGTGCCTTAGGCCCGATACACCCGCTGGTGCGACGTGTCTTGGCCGCTCGACTGTGGTAAGACGCGCCCACGAGTCGGTTTCATCGGGGGGTGGGCATGGCAACTATCGCAGCGCCGGATACGATCGTGCGAAGCGACGATCGTTTCTTTCTCGTTACGTCCTACCTCATGGCGTTGGTCGTCTTTGCGGGCTTTTCCTTTGCGCTGGCGAGCGGTCGGTCGAGCTTCGCCTCGCCGCCGATCGTCCATGCCCATGCGCTCGTCTTCATGGGTTGGGTGGTGTTGTACGTCGCGCAGAACAGTTTGGTGTCGAGCGGCGCGATTGCGCTGCATCGGGGGCTGGGCTGGATCGGCGCGGGTTGGGTCGTCGCGATGGTGGTGCTCGGAACGCTCGTCACGACGCGGCTGGTGCAGCTCGGGCGCGTGCCGCCCGTTTTCCTGCCGGCGCAGTTCCTCGTGTTCGATCCGGTGCTGATCCTGACCTTCGCCGGGCTGACCGCCGCGGCGATCGTGCTGCGGCGATCGACGCAGTGGCATCGCCGGCTGCATTATTGCGGGATGGCGCTGCTGCTCGGGCCCGCGTTCGGCCGCCTGCTGCCGCTGCCGTTGCTCATTCCGTATGCCTATGAGGTCGATTTCCTCGCGGTCCTGATCTTCCCGCTGATCGGCATCGCCGCCGACATCCGCCGCTCGGGCAGCGTCCATCCGGCGTGGTGGTGGGGGCTCGGGGCGATCATTGGGTCGACGGTGCTGGTCGAGCTGATCACCTTCAGCCCGCTCGGCGCGGCGTTCTACGCGGCGGTCGTCGCTGGAACGCCCGGCGCGGCGGTCTCGGGCTATGCTTTCCCGCCATTCCCGGGAATGCCTTGATCCCGCGCGCGCGTGCGTCCATTTGACGACCTCCACGACGAGGAAATGACTATGGACGCGCGCAACGGGATCGGCGGGAGCCTGACGGGATTGGATCTGCGCGCCGAGATCGACCGGCTGCGGACCGAGCGCAACGCCGTCATCCTCGCGCATTATTACCAGAAGCCCGAGATTCAGGACCTCGCCGATTTCGTCGGCGACAGCCTCGATCTTTCGAAAAAGGCCGCGGCGACCGACGCCGATGTCATCGCCTTTTGCGGCGTGCGCTTCATGGCCGAGACCGCCAAGATCCTCAGCCCCGACAAGATCGTCGTGCTGCCCGACATGAACGCGGGCTGCAGCCTCGAGGATTCGTGCCCGCCCGACAAATTCGCGGCGTTCCGTGCGGCGCATCCCGATCACATCGCGCTGACCTATATCAACTGCTCGACCGAGGTGAAGGCGCTCAGCGACGTCATCGTGACGAGCTCGTCGGCCGAGAAGATCCTCAGCCAAATCCCGCTCGACCAGAAGATCATCTTTGGCCCCGACAAGAATCTCGGCGGCTATCTCGCGCGCAAGACGGGGCGCGAGATGCTGCTGTGGCCGGGCGTGTGCATCGTCCACGAGGCGTTCAGCGAGACCGAGCTGCTCAAGCTCCAGCTGCAATATCCCGGCGCGCCGGTAGCCGCGCATCCCGAATGCCCGCCGTACATCCTCGATCATGCCGATTATGTCGGGTCGACCAGCGGGATCCTCGCCTTCGCCGACACGATGCCCGGCGACACGCTGATCGTCGCGACCGAGCCGCACATCATCCACCAGATGCAGAAGGCCGCGCCGCTCAAGAATTTCATCGGCGCGCCCGGCGCCGACGGCAATTGCAACTGCAACATCTGCCCGTACATGGCGCTCAACACGCTGGAAAAGCTCTACGTCGCGCTGCGCGACCTGACGCCACGCGTCGAGATCGAGGAAGGGCTCCGGCTGCGCGCCAAGAAGAGCCTCAACGCGATGCTGGCGATGGCGAGCGGGACGGTGGGGATGGGCGATCTTGGCCCATTACGTGTGTCCGGCGACTGATTGAGTTTATGGAAGCACCCCCGATGCTATGCGAAACCATCGGGATGCAGCGCTATTTCTTTCATGTCCTGAACCAGACCTCGTACGTTCGCGACGAGGTCGGTGCCGAGCTGGCGTCGCTCACGCTTGCGCGCGCGCGGGCGTCAGACGCGGCGGGGGAAATCCTGACCTCGGAACTGCGCGAGGGAAAGACCGACATCGTCTTCGACGTGCACGTCGAGGATGACGAAGGCGCGCGCTTCCTGACGGTCCACATCGTCGCGACCGTCGAGGCTGGAGCGCCGCCGCACTGACGCGCCGGCTTCGGTTATGACGAGAGGTGCAGATAGCGCGGGTTGAAATCGCTCGCATCGCGCAGTGCGTCCCAGTTCAGGATCTTGATCTGGCGCCGGTCGCGCGAAATGAGGCCGCGCTGCGTCAGCGCGCGCAGCACGCGATTGACGTGCACCGGGGTGAGGCCGACGGCGTCGCCGAGCTGCTCCTGGGTCATCGGCAAATCGTAGTGTCGCTCGTTCGCGCCGGTGGTGATGTGGAGCCTGACCGCCAGTTCGCACAGCAAATGCCCGACTCGACTGTGCGCGTCACGCCGCCCGACATTGACGATCCATTCGCGAGAGATCGACGCGCTGATCAATGCTTCGGTCCACAAGGCCGTGCCGATCGCCGGACGCGTCAGCGCGAGCTTGCGCAGCGCGGCCGAGTCGATCTCGGCAACGCTGCCGCGTGTCAGAGCCTGGACGTTATGATCAGACTCGCTGAGGAAGAGATGCTGCAAATCTATGAAATGCCCTGGTATCTCGATCGACACGATTTGGCGGGCACCCTCGGTCGTCAATTTCTGGCGATAGCAGAAACCCGACAGCAGGAATGTGCAGCGCGGGGTCGGCGCGCCCTCGCGCACGAGATAGCTCGAGGTTTCGACCTCGCGTCGCGTGTACGCCAGGGCGCGCATCGCGCTACGGTCGTCATCGGTCAGGGTCGCGCGCGATTCGAGTCGGGTGACGATCGTCTCGAGAACAGGATCGAAATGCATTGGCCCTCCGCCGGGGCGGGAGCGTAAGCATCTCACAGTCGCCTAGCCCGGATTATTCATGAGTCTTCGTACCAGGGCTTTGCCGACCCGGCTTTGCGGTTTGACGACCGCGGCGGGCGGCAG
>NZ_JASJVC010000022.1:0-53937 GCF_035019905.1 Sphingomonas sp. 10B4
GGCGATCCATGTGATCCTCGACAATTACGCCGCTCACAAGCACCCCAAGGTTCGCGAGTGGCTCGAGCGCCACCCGCGCTTCACCTTCCACTTCACGCCAACGTCCTGTTCTTGGCTCAATGCCGTCGAGGGCTTCTTCGCCAGGCTGACCAACCGTCGACTCAAACGCGGCGTGTTTCATTCGCTCGTTGACCTTCAGGCCGCCATCAACCGCTTCCTGGTCGAGCACAACGAAAGCTCAAAGCCGTTCGTCTGGACCGCCGACCCCGATAAAATCATCGCCGCGGTCAGACGCGGGCACCAAGTGTTAGATTCGGACCACTAGGTCTGATACCGATGGCGGCTCTTCTGCGATCGCCGCCGTAAGCCGGTCGTCGGTTCCCGGCCAGTCTTGCACTATCCGCCCCTAGCCTCGGCAAACGCCTGGACGTCTGTTTTTGTCCAAAGCCGTCATTAGGTGATCGCATTGGAAATGGCGACTAAGTCCCAGCTCCAGACCTTCGCAGGGCGTGGCAGCGAGCCGAAACGAACGGCGGGTTTTAGGGACGCCCATGAGCGCGTTGAATGTCGACAATTGAGGCGCAAAGCGGTCGTGCTAAATATACCGTCAATCGAACCAGCTTGGAAAGACAGATCGCACGGGCCAAGGCGCTTCGGCCGAACCCGCCTGTTCCAATGGCGCGAAACTCCTAACCAGATTATGCGATCGAGAACCGATCAATTTAGACGCGGACTTACACAAATCCTTGCACATGTTGAACGCGACTAGAAAATAGTTCAATATTATCAGTGATATAAACGAGGCGCGCCCCACTCAAAATCCCGTTCCTTAATCGGAGTGTCGGTTCGAGCCCGACCGCCCGCACCATCAGAACAAGGCGCGCCCGGTCTGCGCTGCGGTGGAACGTCCGAGATCGACGACGTGCGCTGCGGTGATTTCGGGCTGGTCGAAGCTCTGGCTCTCCCATTGCGAAACGATGCGTTCGACTTCGGCCGGGGTGCGCTTGCGCTTGGCGAGCGCAAAGTCGATCCACGCGCATCCCGGATTGTAATCGACCAGGCCATCCTCGAGCACGGCATCGCCGAGCACGATCGCCACCGCATCCGCCACACTGTGGCCGCCAGCGACGAGGCTCAGCGCCGAGAGGCTCTGATCGTCGGACCAATCGCGCGTGCTGGCGCCGCTGCGTGCTGCGATATCGAGCCGGGCTGCGATGAGCCGCGCGCGCAGTGGTGGCGAGAGTTTCATAGGTGGTGCCTCCCCGAACATGATCTACGTCAATCGATAGACGACACGACAGGAGGATTCCCGCCTTTCGCAGGCAGGATCGTTATCATTCCGTAAAGAAAGGTAAACAAGCCAGGTTAAGCGGCTGCCATCTCCAGCGACTCGCTGATCTCGAACCAAGCCGCTTCGGCAGTGTCGAGCTTTTTCGAAATCTGCGCGTGTTGCTTGACCAGATCGGCGGGGGACAGTCGCGCGAGCCAGGCTTCGGCGGTGCTCGGATCGAGCATCGCGCGGTCGATCGCATCGCGCTGCTTGGTCAGCTTGGCGACGAGCGCCTCGGCCTCGTGCGCCTTCTTCTGCAGCGCGACCGCGGCGGCGCTCAGTTGCGGCTTGTCGTCCTTCTTGGCGGCCTTGGTCTTGGCACCTTCGCCGCCGCCGTCGCCCGAGAGCACGAAGGCGATATAGTCCTCCATGCTGCCGGCATATTCCTTCGCTGTGCCGTTATCGACCAGCACGAGCCGGTCGGCGGTGAGCTCGACCATGTGGCGATCGTGGCTGACGAGGATGACCGCGCCGTCATAGGCGTTGAGCGCCTGGACCAGCGCTTCGCGCGCATCGACGTCGAGATGGTTGGTCGGCTCGTCGAGGATCAGCATGTGCGGCGCTTCGCGCGTGATGAGCGCGAGCGCGAGCCGCGCGCGTTCGCCGCCCGACAGCTTGCCGACCTTCTGCGTCGCCTTGACGCCCGAGAAGCCGAAGCGGCCGAGCTGCGCGCGCACCGCGCCGGGAGTCTTGCCCGACATCATCCGCGTCATGTGCTCGAGCGGGGTGTCGTCGCCGTCGAGTTCCTCGACCTGATACTGCGTGAAATAGCCGACGCGCATCTTGCCGCTGGCGTTCATCGCGCCGTCCATCGTCGGGAGCTGCGCCGCGAGCAGGCGCGCGAGCGTGGTCTTGCCGTTGCCGTTGCGTCCCAACAGCGCGACGCGGTCGTCGGGATCGAGCCGCAGGTTGAGCCGCTGGAGGATCGGCTTTTCCGCGTAACCGACCGCCGCCATGTCGAGCGTGATCAACGGCGGGCGGAGTTCCTCTGGCGACGGGAATTCGAACGACAGCGTCGGATCCTCGGCCATCGAGGCGATCGGCTGCATCTTGGCGAGCATCTTCTGGCGGCTCTGCGCCTGCTTGGCGGTCGAGGCGCGGGCCGAGTTCTTGGCGATATATTCGCTGAGCTTTGCCCTTTGCGTATCCTGCGCGGCCTTGGCGGCGGCGAGCTGCGCGACGCGTTCGGCGCGCTGGCGCTCGAAGCTGTCGTAACCGCCGGTGTAGAGATGGACCTTGCCGCCCTCGAGATGGAGGATCGTGTCGACCACATTGTTGAGCAGATCGCGCTCGTGGCTGATGACGACCATCATCGCCGGGTAGGATTTGAGGAAGTTCTCGAGCCACAGCGTCGCTTCGAGATCGAGATGGTTCGAGGGCTCGTCGAGCAGCAACAGGTCTGGTTCGGAGAAGAGCAAGGCGGCAAGCGCGACGCGCATCTTCCAGCCGCCCGAATAGGAATCGAGCGGGCGGCCCTGCATTTCCTCGTCGAAACCGAGCCCCACGAGGATGCGCGCGGCGCGGGCAGGGGCGGTGTAGGCGTCGATTGCGGTCAGGCGCTCGTAGATCACGCCCATGCGGTCGGGATCCTGGCAGGTCTCGGCTTCTTCCAGCAGCGACGCGCGCTCGGTATCGGCGGCGAGCACGGCCTCGACCGGGGTGGTCGTGCCCGAGGGGGCTTCCTGCGCGATATAGCCGATGCGCGTGCCGCGCGGCATCTCGATCTCGCCGAGATCGGGCTCGAGCTGGCCGATCATGACCTTCATGAGCGTCGACTTGCCGGCGCCGTTGCGCCCGATCAGCCCGACGCGGCTCTTGGGCGGCAGCGCCGCGCTCGCACCGTCGAGGATCGCGCGCCCACCGAGGCGCACCGTGATACCATTGATATTCAGCATCGGCGGCCCATAGCAGATTGTTGCGTTGCACCCAAGTGTCCGCCACGACGTTGTGCAACAAAGCCTGTGGAGAGCCTGAATGAGCGTCGCCTTCCGCCGCGAGAGCGACGAAGAACATCTGGAACCCAAGTTCGAACGGCCGATCGCGCCGGGACCGAACCTGGTGACGCCGCGCGGGTTGGCGCTGATCGGGGCGAAAGTCGTCGAGCTCGAGGCGGCGGTGGCGGACGCGGCGACGGAGGATCGCGATGCGGTGCTGCGCGAGCTGCGCTATTGGCACACGCGCCAGACGACCGCCGAGGAGGTCGCGGCGCCCGCAGAGGGTGAGGTCGGCATTGGAAGCCGCGTGACCTATCGGCTGAACGGCGTCGAGCGCAGCGTCGAGATCGTCGGCGGCGACGAAGCCGATCCGGCGGCGGGCAAGATCGGCTATCAGGCCCCGCTCGCGCGTGCGCTGATCGGTGCGGAGGTCGGCGAGCGGGTCGATTTCGCGGGGAAGGACGAGGCGATCGAGGTGATTGCTGTCGCGGTGACTGGCGTAGCCTAGTCGGCGGACGCGAGCCTTTCGCGCAGTCCATACCCGTCACCCCGGGCTTGTCCCGGGGTCCACCATGGGGCGTGAAATGCCGGGGCCATGGGTGCATCCCGGTGGACCCCGGGACAAGCCCGGGGTGACGGCGGAGGGGGCGTGTGGTCTCCCGATCAGCGCAAAACTGGCTCCGGGGCCTTCACCTCACCCGCCTGCAAGCCTGCCTCAGCCTCCGCCATATACCCCCGCGTCAGCGGCAGCGCGCGGCGGTCGCGGATCAGTTGCACCTGATAGTTGCACATCACGCCATGCTTGAACGCCGCCATCGCGCCGGCGAGGTAGAACACCCACATCCGGTAGAAGCGCGCGTCGAACATCGCCTCGATCTTGTCGCGGTTGGCGACGGCGCGATCATACCAGTGGCGGATCGTCAGCGCGTAATGGACGCGCAGCGTCTCGACATCGGCCGCGATCAGCCGGACCGATTCGCTCGCGCCGACGATTTCCGACAGCGCCGGATTGTAGCCGCCGGGGAAGATATATTTCGCGGTGAACGGATCGGTCTGGCCCGGGCCGCCCATCCGCCCGATCGTATGGAGCAGCATCACGCCGTTCTCCTCGAGCAGCGCGCGGCATTTGTGGAAGAAGGTGCGGTAATTGGGCACGCCGACATGCTCGAACATGCCGACCGAGACGATCCGGTCGAAGCGCCCGGTCAGCTCGCGATAGTCGATCAGCTCGAACTTCACGCGGTCGGCGACGCCGGCTTCCTCGGCGCGGCGGCGGGCGGTCTTGAGCTGTTCTTCGGACAGCGTGATGCCGAGAACGTCGACGTCGGCGACGCGGTTGAGATACAGCGCCATCCCGCCCCAGCCGCAGCCGATATCGAGCACGCGCTGGCCGGGCCGCAACTGCAGCTTGGCGGCGATATGCGCCTTCTTGTCGAGCTGCGCCTGTTCGAGCGTGTTATCCTCGTCGGTAAAATAGGCGCAGCTATATTGCCGGTCGGCGTCGAGGAAGAGATCGTAGAGCCGGTCGCCGATATCGTAATGATGCGCGACGTTCTGCTTCGATTTGCCGATGCGATTGAGCTGGCGCAGTCGCGCGGTGCTTGCCGCCCAGGCGAGCTTGACCGGGTTCTTGGTGCCGATCGTGCTGCGGCCGTCTTCCCAGCGGCCGTTGCCGCGGATCAGGTCGATCATCCCGGCAATGTCGTCGTTATCGACGAGCAGC
Source organism: Sphingomonas sp. 10B4 (assembly GCF_035019905.1). NCBI lineage: Bacteria > Pseudomonadati > Pseudomonadota > Alphaproteobacteria > Sphingomonadales > Sphingomonadaceae > Sphingomonas > Sphingomonas sp. 10B4. The sequence goes on from NZ_JASJVC010000022.1 coordinate 4,988, forward strand.
CGCCCGTCCATCCAGGCGAGCGCCGCGCCGAGCCGCGGATGGCGCGCGATATAGGTCGCGACGTTCTTGTCGGCGAAGCGCAGCGTGACGGGGCGGAACGCGGGATCGGGCGTGCCGTAGTGATAACGCGTGCCATCGGCATCGATGATCGTCAGTTCGCCGCGCTTGACGAGATTTTTCGCGAACCGGTCGAACAGCCACATCGCACACACGCTCCACACTTGAACACCCTGTCGCGTGCCGTCTCGCGTTGCCCAAGACTGGACGCAACGAGGAGAGATCAGGCGCAAGGTCGTGAGTGCCCACCGTGCCCGGCTCGCCCCGCAGGCGCAAGTCGCCAAGGACGATCGGATCCCTTTTGCTCGAGCGTGCAGTCAGGTCGGCGGCCTCAGTCGTGGAAAACGGCACCGCCTGCGTAACGATCACAGTATCGCGTTGGACAAGCTTTGCTAACCTAAATCAATTACGTAATTTATCAGTATGTTTGCCGAAGCTATAGCCTGCCAGTGCCGAAACGTCGCCGTGCGACTCACAGAATTTAACAAGGACCTGGAGCCATCATGAAGACGAATACATTGGGGGTCGTGGTGGCAACAGCGTGCTTGGTACTGATCGCGCAACCGGCCTTTGCGCAGGCAGGCCCAGTACAGGAAATGACGACGCATTCGACAGGAGAGACCAAAAGCGGGCGCTTCCGGATCGGCTTGACCGCCGGCACGCTCGGGATCGGTCCCGAGATCGGCTATCGCGCCAATCGCACGATCGGCGTGCGCGCGAATGCGACGTTCCTGTCGTTCAGCCACAGCGTCAAATCGAACAATGTCCGCTATGACGGCAAGGCCAATTTGAAGTCGGGCGGCGTGATGCTCGATCTGCATCCCTTCGGCGGCGGTTTCTTCCTGTCTGCCGGCGCACGGATCAACGGCAATGCCGGCCGCCTGCGCGCCACGCCGCAGAGCACCACGCCGATCGGCGCGATCGCCTACACCCCGGCGCAGATCGGCACGATCAGCGGGCGCGCAGAGGTGAAGAACGTCGCGCCGCAGTTGACGCTTGGCTATGGCGGCGGCCTGCACCGTGGCCTGAGCGTCAATGTCGAGGCGGGTGCGCTGTTCCAGGGTGCGGTCCGCGTGCGCGATTACAGCTCGAACGGGACGCTCGCCAACGACCCGCGCTTCATCGCCGAACTCGAGAAGGAACGGCTCAACACCCAGCGCAAGGTCGACGACTATAAGGTCTATCCGATCCTCCAGATCGGGTTGAAGTACCGCTTCTGACGGTCCGCGCCGGAGTAACCTGATCGCGAGAGCAGCCCGCCGGAGCGATACATCATCGCTTCGGCAGGAACGCTGATCACCGCGCGAGCGTGATCCGGGCGACCAGCCCGCCGCCGTCGCGATTGGCGAGCGTGATGTCGCCGCCGGCATCGCGCACGATCGTCCGGGCGAGCGCGAGACCGAGGCCGATGCCCCCGGTCGCCTTGTTGCGCGACGTCTCGAGCCGCGTGAACGCTTCGAACACGTCGCCGAGGCGGTCGGCGGGAATGCCGGGGCCACGGTCGCACACCAGGATTGCGACCGACTGCGCGCTCGCGGTGACGCTGACTTCGACCGCGCCGGCATATTTCAGCGCATTCTCGATCAGGTTGCGCAGCGCGCGGCGCATCAGGCCGGGGCGCAGCCGCATTCGGATGCGCTCGCTTTCCTCGAACACGACCTCGTGGCCGATCTCGCGGAAATCCTCGACGACGGCATCGACCAAAGCCGCGAGATCGACTTCGGTCGGCGGCTCGCTCGGGCGGCCGAGCCGCGCGAGCGACAGGATGTCGTCGAGCATGCGGTTCATCTCGGCGATCGTCTCGGCCATTCTGGCGCGATCGGCATCGTCATCGACCGATTCGACGCGGACGCGCAGCGAGGCGAGCGGCGTGCGGAGATCATGCCCGATCGCGCCGAGCATCCGGTCCTTCTCGTCGAGCATCGCGGTGACGCGCAAGCGCAGCGCGTTGAACGCCGCGATCACGTCGCGCACGTCCTGCGGCCCGGCGGCGGGGACGGGGTCGGCCGTGGCACCCGGCTGGAAGCTGCGCGCTGCCTCGGCAAGCCCGCGCAACGGCCGCGAGATCCGCCGCCCGGCCCACAGCAACGGCACCAGCACGACGATGTAGAGGATCGCGGTCTGCGCCATCAGCCGCCAGAAGATATCCGAATCGTCGCGCGTCCACGGAAGGTTGAGCACGAACCATTGTCCGCCCGGTCGCTCGACCGCGACTTGCAGCTCGGCGCCGCCGCGCAGCAGACGCTCGACCCGCTGTGCGCTGACATAGCGCAGCCGCGGATCGTTGCGCTGGATCGGCAGGACTTGCGTCTGGATGCGTGAAGCTTTGACCCCGGCTTCGGCAAGCGCGGCGCGAAGCGCGGTTTCGACTTCGGCGACATGCTCGCCGCCGGGCTGGATCGGCGAGCGCGGCGCGAGATGGATCCGGCTCCAGCCCGAACCGCCGCCGACGCGCCGCCCCGCGGCGATCCGCTCGTCGGCATCGATGATCCGCGTGACCACCGGGCCGGTCGCCTGGTCGAGCCGCGCGCGGCGGCGGTCCTGCAGCGCGAGCGTGAAATTGATCGCCTGCGCGACGAACAGCGCGATCGCGATGAGCAACGCCATTTGCCCCGAGAGGCTGCGCGGGATCGCCCGCAGGCGCGTGATCCTCAAAGGCGCGTCACTTCGGCGGCGAGCGTGTAGCCGCCACCCCACACCGTCTTGATCAGCTCGGGCGCCTTGGCGTCGGCCTCGATCTTGCGCCGCAGCCGGCTGATCTGGTTGTCGATCGCACGGTCGAACGCGGCGGCCTCGCGGCCTTGCGTCAAATCGAGCAACTGGTCGCGCGTCAGCACCTGGCGCGGGCGCGTGACGAGCGCGTGGAGGAGGTTGTACTCGCCGGTCGAGAGCGGCACCGACACGCCCTCGCGGTCGACCAGCGTGCGCTCGCCCGATTTGAGCACCCAGCCGGCAAAGGCGAACGATCCGCTTTCGGGCGCATGCTGGCGCGTTCCGCCCGCCGCCGCCCGCCGCAGGATCACCTTGACGCGCGCCGCCAGCTCGCGCGGCGAGAACGGCTTCACGACATAATCGTCGGCGCCCATTTCGAGCCCGACGATACGGTCGGTCTCTTCGGTCCGCGCGGTGAGCAGGATCACGGGCACTTCGCCGCTCTCGCGGATGTGGCGCGTGAGCGACAGGCCGTCTTCGCCGGGCATCATGATGTCGAGGATGACGAGGTCGATCGCATAGGCCGTCATCCGCGCGCGCGCGCCCTCGGCGTCGCCGGCTTGAGTCACGCGGAAACCCTGCCGCGTCAGATATTGCGCGAGCGGTTCACGGATCGAGCGTTCGTCGTCGACGAGCAACAGATGCGGCGTGTCTCCCATCGGTTCGCTGCTTAGCATGGTGTCGCGCTCTTGAAAGGGGATGCCGGGCGAGCAGGGGGGGGCTCGCCCGGCGTCCGGGCCAAGGGGAAAAGGCCCGGATCAGTTGCCCGGCGCGGCTGGCGCGGGGGAAGGGGGCGCCGGTGGCGGCGCGATCGCGTCGGCGGGATCGGCGCGGCCGCCGGGACCGCCGGGGCGCATCGCGCGCGCGCGGTCCATCCAGGCGGTGAGCTCCTCGCGCGAGATCTGGCCGTCCTTGTTGGCATCGATCCGGTTGAAGCGCGTGTCGGCCTGCGCGAGGAACTCGGCGCGCGAGATCTTGCCGTCGCCGTCGGTGTCGCCGCGCGTCATCATGCGGGCGCCCGGGCCCTGCATTTCGTCGGTGGTGAGGAAGCCGTCCTTGTTGGCATCCATCGCGGTGAAGCGCGTGGTCGCCTCGGCGGTGGCCTCGGCGCGCGAGATCAGTCCGTCGCCATTGCTGTCGGCGGTACGGAACATGCCGCCGCCGCCTTGTGCCACGGCAGCGGCGGTGGCGAGCGCGGCGACCGTCGTCGCGACGAAGAAGCGCGTGAGGGACATGGCGGTAAACTCCTGTGCTGGCTGGGCGGGGCGCCGTTCCTTGACGCCGGTTATGCGCGGCGATCTGTCGCGTCGCTGTGCCGGAAGGTGCGGCAAAGTGTCGCAATTTGTCGCAACGCTTCTCCCCTCCCTGAAAGAGCGTTGGGTGAACAGTGCCCCGCACTGTTCAGGTCGTGCCGGGGGCACGACCAACCCAACGCTGGGCCGGGGGTGGGTCGGCCCGTGGAGAGGTCGACGCCAGCATTAGGCCGACCCACCCCCAACCCCTCCCTTCCAGGGAGGGGAGGAGAAGGCGGCGCGGCGCGCCCTATCCGAAGATCGCGACGCTCTGCATGCCTTGCGCGATCGGTACGCCGTCGGCGTTCCACAGCATCATCGTCTGGCTCGAGCCGCCGTTGACCGCATGCTGCGACTCTGCCGAAAGCAGCCACCAGCCGTCGGTCGTGGCGGGCGTCGGCGTGAGCAGATTGACGATCCACGTCACCGAACTCAGCGGCACGAACTCCTTGCCGAACAGCTTGAACGCCGCGGGCGGGAGCGCGTCGGCGAGCGCGAGCACCTCGACCATCGGGTCGATCCCCGCATAATCGCGCAGCCGCGCCCAGCGCAGCCATTCGGCCTCGCCCGGCGCTTCGGCCTTGAGATCGAGGAAGTTGAAGTTGCCGGTGAAGAATTCGTCGGGGCCGGTATAGAGTTTCGCATCCGCTGCAGGCGGCGGCAGTGTGGCGGCGAGCCCGCCGCTGAGCGCGACGCGCGACGGCTGCTCGGCCATGAACACGAACACGGCGCGATAGCCGAGCCCGGCGTCGGAGACGATATCGGCCTGGATGAAGGCAGCGGTGCGGCCGCGGCGCAGCTTGGTCGCGGTGACGCGCACGTCGCCCGACAGCGGGCCGATGAACGACACTTGCGCCGAGCGGAGCGGCGGCAGATCGGGCTCGATCCCCTGCGCGGCGTGGAGCGCGAGTGCGCTCGACAGGCCGCCATAGGCGGTGCGGCCCTGCAGCCAGTCGCTCGGGATCTGCGCGCGGAAGCCGCCCTCGATCGGCGTCGCGGCGGCGAGGATCTCGCGGATCGGGGTCATGCTGCGGTCTCCGCCAGACGATCGCGCAAGTCGCGCTTGAGCACCTTGCCGATCGCACTGCGCGGCAGCTCGTCGATCGCGTGGAGCGCCGACAGCCGCTGTGTCTTGCCGAGCTGGGCGTTGGTCCAGTCGAGGATCTCCGTGATGCTCGCATCGACTCCGGTATGCGGTACGTAGAAGCCGACCGGCGTCTCGCCCCACGCCTCGGACGGAACGCCGACCACGCTGCAATCGGCGACCGCGGGATGCGTACGCAGCACCGCCTCGAGGTCGGTCGGATAGATGTTGAAGCCGCCCGAGATGATCAGGTCCTTCTTGCGGTCGAGCAAGGTGAGGAAGCCGTCGGCGTCGAAGCGCCCGACATCGCCGTGGCGGATGTAGCGGTTGCCCTCGGCGTCGTACCATTCGGCGGCGGCGGTGGCATCGCTGCGGCCGTGATAGCCCGTCATCATCGCCGGCGAGCGCCCGACGACTTCGCCCATCTCGCCTTGCGGCACTTCGTTGCCGTCGTCGTCGATCAGGCGGATGTCATGGCCCTCGATCGGGCGACCGACGGTGTGGAGCTTGTCGGGAAAGCCGTTCGCGACGAGCAGGCACGTCCCGCCGCCCTCGGTCATGCCGTAATATTCGACGAGCAACCCGGGCCAGCGTGCGAGGATGTCAGCCTTCAGCGCGGCGGAGAAGGGCGCCGAGGTGCAGGTCTTGAAGCGGAAGCTCGCGAGGTCGAAGGTGTCGAAATCGGGGAGCGCCATCAGCCGCTGATATTGGACCGGCACGAGCATGGTGTGCGTCGCGCGGTGGCGCTCGGCGAGCGTGAGATAGCCGCGCGCGTCGAACTTCTTCATCAACACGACGGTGCCGCCCCAGCCGAGCGTCGGTAGGAAGCTGACGAGCGTGGTGTTCGAATAGAGTGGCGTCGCGATCATCGTCACCGCGTTCGCGAAGCCCGCGGCTTCGTTGCGACTGATATGCGCCCAGCGCATCGCGTGGCTTTGGACGATGCCCTTCGGCGTGCCGGTGGTGCCCGACGAATAGATGATGTTGAAGCCGTCTTCGGGCCGGATCGTGACGGGCGCGGGGCGCGCGCCTTCGGGCGCGAGCCAGCTGCCGAGCGATTTGAGGCGGACGAGCTTGCCGGGGATGTGCTGTCCGGCGAGCGCGGTCGCGGCGTCGGCATCGACGAAGGTGATCGGCGCGGCGCAATCGGCGATCATCGCGACGATGCTTTCGGGCGTGCCCGACGGCGCGAGCGGCGTTGCGAGGCAGCCGGCGCGGAGCGCGCCGAGGAACACCGCGGCATAATCGATGCTCGCCGAGGCGACAATCGCGACCGCCTGGCCCTGCGCCACGCCGTCACGCTGGAGCGCCGCGGCAATGCGGTCCATCAGCGCGTCGAGGCTGGCATAGTCGAGCTCACCGTCGGCCTCGGCGAGTGCGACCTTGTCGCCTTGCTCGGCCGCGTGCGCGCGGATCAGGTCGGGCAGCGCGGCGAAGTCGCCGGCAAGCATCTCGGCAGCGGTCATCGTGTCTCTTTTTGCAAGTCCATGGCTTCGATTCGCTAGTCTAGCTGAAGGAAAAACGCCATACGCGATCTTCGAAAAGAGATTTGGGGGGATGCCATCATGCTGTTCTACGAGGCTGCCAACCCAGCGCCCAATCCGCGGCGCGTGCGGATCTATCTTGCCGAAAAGGGCTTGAGCGTGCCGAGCACGACGCTGTCGATCCGCGACATGGAGCATAAGGGCGCGGCGTTCCTCAAGGTCAATCCGCTCGGGCAGATCCCTGCGCTGGAGCTCGACGACGGCAGCGTGATCACCGAGAGCATCGCGATCTGTCGCTACTTCGAATGTCTTCATCCCGAGCCCGCCCTGTTCGGCCAAGGCGCGCGCGGCGCGGCTGCGGTCGAGCAAGCGCTGCGGCGCGTCGAATTGCGGATAGGGTCGCCGTTGACGCAGGTGTGGCTGCACACCCACCCCTTCACCGCGCGCGTCGTCAAGCCGCAATTCCCCGATTATGGCGAGACGCAGCGGCCGCGCGTGCTCGAGGCGATGCGCGAGTTCGATACAGCGCTGACCGGACGCGAATGGCTCGACGGAGCGGACTATTCGATCGCGGATATCGTGCTGCTGACGACGATCGATTTCGCGGGGTTCGTGGGGATCGCGGTGCCCGAGGAACTGGGCGCGTTGCGCGACTGGCATGCCCGGGCGAGTGCCCGCCCGAGCGCCAGCGCGTAAGGCTTGCGGTCCCCCCGGCTCATGGTCCGGGGGGGCTTATCCGAGCACCTTGGCCGTCTGCCCGAACAGCACTTTCTTCGCTTCCTCGGTCATCGGCTTGTTCTCGCTGATCGCGGCGCCCTTGGCATAAGCGGTGACGGTCGCGGGCCGCGCGGCGATCGCGTCGAACCAGCGCTTGAGATTGGGCGTGTCCTCGAGCGTCTGGCCCTGGCGCTCGTACGGCACGATCCACGGGTAGCAGGCCATGTCGGCGATCGAATATTCACCTGTGATGAAGTCGCGGCCCGCGAGCCGCCGGTCGAGCACACCGTACAGCCGGTTGGTCTCGTTGACGTAGCGGTCGATCGCGTAGGGGATCTTCTCGGGCGCGTAGCCGCTGAAATGGTGGTTCTGGCCGAGCATGGGTCCGAGGCCACCCATCTGCCACATCAGCCACTGCACCGTCTCGGTGCGGCTGCGCAGGTCGGTGCCGATGAATTTGCCGTATTTGTCGGCGAGGTAGAGCAGGATCGCGCCCGATTCGAAGATCGCGATCGGCGCGCCACCACCGGCGGGATCATGGTCGACGATCGCGGGCATGCGGTTGTTGGGGGCGATCTTGAGGAAATCGGGCTGGAACTGCGCGCCCGCGCCGATGTTGACCGGCACGATGCGATATTCGACCCCGGCTTCCTCGAGGAACAGCGTGATCTTGTGGCCGTTCGGGGTGGGCCAATAATGCAGGTCGATCATGCGCTTGCTCCTGTGGTGTCGCGCCTCAGATGGGAGAGCCGTTACGCGTCCGCAACTGCCGCGGTCGCAGCCGGCGCACGGTTGGACACTTTCCACGCGACGACGCCGAGCGCGCTTGCCGCAAGCGCGGCGGCGAGCAGGAAGGCGGCGCCGGGAAAGCCGTGCTCGACCCCGGCGGCGAGAGTCTGCGTCATCAGCAGCGGACTGACGATCGCGGCGACGCTGCCCAGACTCGCGAGCCCGCCCTGCAACGCGCCCTGCCGATCGGGGCCCGCCATTCGCGACAGCAGGCCGTTGATCGCCGGCCCGATAAAGCCCGACAGCGCGGCGAGCAGCATGATCGCATAGGCCTGCCATCCCGCGGTGATGAAGGCGAAGGCGAGGAAACCGCTCGCCCCTGTCGCGAGGCCGATCACGAGCGCGCGCCGGTCGCCGATCCGCCCGATCACCGGCGCGACGAGCAGGCCCTGCACCAGCGCCATCACCAGCCCGACATAGGCAAGGCTCAGCCCGATCGCGGTGGGGCTCCAGGCGAAGCGGATCGTCGCCCAGAACGCCCAGGTCGCGGGGTAGACCATGTGCGCGAGCTGCCACAGGACGCAGACGATCAGCAGCGGGACCGCGCTGCGATCCTCGAACAACGGCTTGAACGCGCCGACGATATGCGCGTCGCGCCAGCGGAACGGGCGGCGATGCTCGCGCGCGAGCGACTCGGGCATCGCAAACGCCATTGCCGCGGCGTTGGCGAAGGCGAGCATCGCGGCGGCGATGAACGGTGCGCGCGGCCCGAGCCCGGCGATCAGCCCGCCGAGCGCGGGGCCGATCACGAAGCCGATGCCGAACGCCGCACTGACATAGCCGAACGCCGCGCTGCGCTTTTCGGGTGGGGTGACGTCGGCGATCACCGACGACGCCGGGCCATAGACCGCGCCCGCCACCCCCGCGATCGCGCGGCCGAGGAACAGCCAGGCGAGCGTCGGGGCGAGCGCCATCAGCGCATAGTCGGCACCGAACGCCAGCATCGAGGCGATCAGCACCGGGCGGCGGCCGAACCGGTCGCTCAGATTGCCGAGCACCGGCCCCGCGACGAACTGCGCGAGCGCGAACGCGACGAGCATATAGCCTGCGATGCGGGTGGCATCGTCGATCCCGACGCGACCGAGCCGGGTGATCAGCGCCGGTAGCACTGGGAGCACGATGCCGAAGCCGATCGTGTCGATCAGCACGGCAGCGAGCACGATCGGCACGGCTCGGTTGGCGAACGGCATCGGATGGGCCCCCTTTGGTGAGAGCTTACCGCGATTTGGAGCAGGGTAAACACCGCTTCTCGCGTCGGCCGTCGTCGCTTTAGCCCTCTCCCGCTTGCGGGAGAGGGTTGGGTGAGGGTCTTCTTCTGCCTGCGTGCCTCCGGGGGCGAAAAAGAAGGACCCGCGCCGACTGCGACTAGGGCCACGCTGAAGGAGCGCGACCCAAGTCTGCGTTGCCTATCCCGCTTGCGGGAGAGGATATGCGCATGCCGATCGCATCAATCGCTCTTCCCATCGGCTTCATTCTGTCGTATCGCGCCGCCATACCCGATCTTCAGATTCTTTCTGAAAGGATAGCTTTCATGGCAACCGCGCCCGAACTCGACGCTCCAGTAGCCCCGCTCGACGCGTTCCGCGCCGAAGTGCGCGAATGGCTCGCCGCCAATTTCCCGGCATCGCTCAAGGGGCACGACATCAGCCTGTCGGTGCTCGAAGGCCCGACCGATCTTTCGCCCGACCAGGCCGCGTGGCAGGCGGCGATGGGCGAGAAGGGCTGGGGCGTGCCGAGCTGGCCCAAGGCATATGGCGGCGGCGGGCTCGACAAGGCGCAGATCCGTGTCCTCAACGAGGAAATGGCGCGCGCGGGCGCGTGGAACCCGATCGGCGGGATGGGCGTGATGATGTTCGGGCCGACGCTGCTCGAATATGGCAACGAGGCGCAGAAGCAGGAGCACATCCCCGCGATTGCCAAGGGGCTGGTGCGCTGGTGCCAGGGCTATAGCGAGCCCAATGCCGGCTCGGACCTCGCCAACGTCCAGACCTTCGCCGAGGATGCCGGCGACCATTATATCGTCAACGGCCAGAAGACCTGGACGAGCGGAGGGCAATGGGCCGACAAATGCTTCGCGCTCGTCCGCACCGACAAGAGCCAGAAGCATGGCGGCATCAGCTTCCTGCTGCTCGACATGACCGCGCCCGGCGTCGAAGTCCGGCCGATCGCGATGATCTCGGGCCAGTCGCCGTTCTGCGAGACCTTCTTCACCAACGTGAAGGTGCCCAAGGAAAACCTCGTCGGACGCGAGGGGCAGGGTTGGGAAATCGGCACGCGCCTGCTCCAGCACGAGCGCAGCAGCCTGTCGGGCGGCGGTAGCGCATCGCGGCTGTTTGCGGGCAAGCCGATGGGGAAGCTCGCCAAGGAATATCGCGGCGAGGATGACAAGGGCCGCGTTCCCGACAGCGATCTGCGGATGCGGATCGTGCGGCACGAGATGGACAGCCGCGCCTTCGCGCTGACGCTGCGCCGTGCGGCGCTCGAGGCGAAATCGAACCAGGGTCCGTCGGCCGCCACCTCGATCATGAAGAACGTCGGCGCGCGCATCACGCAGGATCGCGCCGAACTGTCGATCGAGATCATGGGGATGGCCGGGCTCGGCTGGGAAGGCGAGGGCTTCAGCGAGGACGAGCTGACCCAGACGCGCACCTGGTTGTGGGGCAAGGCCGTGTCGATCTATGGCGGATCGACCGAGATCCAGAACAACGTGATTTCGAAGCGCATCCTCGGGATGCTCGACCACCAGTAATGCAAGGATAGGCTGCCGCGTGTGACGCGCGGCGGGCCGGAGAGGGGCGGGGTGAAGGATGGCTGAAGCCATCCTCCCCCGTTTTCCATTCAGACGAGGGGATAGCGCGATGGCCGTACTCAACGACGAACAGACGATGCTCCGCGACATGGTGCGCGAATGGTCCGACGAGCAATCGCCCGTCAGCGCGTTCCGCAAGATGCGCGCGGCGGCGCCGGCCGAGGGGTATGATCCCGCCGCCTGGGCGACGCTTGGCGAAATGGGCCTGCCGGGCATCGTCATCCCCGAAGCGCATGGCGGCACGGCGTTCGGCTATCTCTCGCTCGGGCTGGTGCTCGAACAGCTCGGCCGCAACCTCGCGGCGTCGCCCCTCGCGTCGACCTCGGCGGCGGCGACCGCGATCCTGATGGGCGGGTCGGATGCGCTGAAGGCGCAGTGGCTCCCGCAGATCGCCAGCGGCGCTGTCGTCGCGACTCTCGCGATCGACGAGGGCCCCGTCCATGATCCCGCGAAGATCGCGACGAGCGTGATCGACGGCAAGCTCAGCGGCACCAAGGCGTTCGTCGCCGAGGGTGACAGCGCGGGCGTGTTCGTCGTCGCGGCGGTCGATGGCCTGTATCTCGTCGCGGGTGACGCTGGCGTGACGCGCTCGCCGCGCCATATGGCCGATTCGCGCAGCCACGCGCAGGTGACGTTCGACGCCGCGCCCGCCGAGAAACTGGGCGACGCCTCGCTGACCGCGCAGGTCATCGATCGCGCGACCGCGGCGGTGTGCGCCGAGATGCTCGGCATGGCCGAACAGGCGTTCAACACCACCAACGATTATCTCAAGACGCGCGTCCAGTTCGGGCAGCAGCTCTCGACCTTCCAGGCGCTCCAGCACCGCATGGCGAAGATGTTCACCGAGCTCGAGCTGATGCGCTCGGCGGTCGAAGGCGCGCTCGAGGCGATCGATGCCGGGCGGTCCGACATCGACCAGGCGGTCAGCCTCGCCAAGGCGGTGGCGAGCGACACGCTCCATCTGGTCAGCCGCGAGATGATCCAGCTCCACGGCGGGATCGGCATGACCGACGATTACGACGCCGGCTTCTACATCAAGCGCGCGCGCGTGCTCGAAGCGATGTGGGGCAATGCGGCGTTCCACCGCGAGCGTTTCGCGCGGTTGAACGGCTACTGAGCCGCAACGCGGGCGCGCCGCGTCGCGTCCGCATCTATCAGACCTGCAACGATAAAGGGCGGTGGCCGGCTTCCTGACGCGGAAGCGGCGCCGCCCTTTTGCCATGCGGCGCGGTGCGACCCTGGTTCGGATCGTCTCCCGCGCGGGTGTTTCGAGAATCGGTTCTGGCCGTCGCGGCCCAAGCGGGGACCCTTAGGGGAAAGTACTTATGCGCTAATGCGGCGATTTGCGCGCATATCCGGCTTGACATTAGGGCCGTTTCGGAGTCACTTCGAGCTTCGGGTACGGAGCCGATCAGTGCTCTGACCTTTAGGGGAGAGATGCTATGCCTCGTTCGCGGCATTTGACGTCGTGTGCCTTTTTTGCCTTGTCGATCGGGCTTGCTGTGCCCGTCGCGGCGCAGGAGGGGGCGCCGCCAGCGCCGCGACCGAGCGCGCCCGCCGACGAACAGACCGGCCCCGATATCGTCGTCACCGGATCGCTGATCCGCGGCACCCCCGAGGACGCGGCCATTCCGGTCGATGTCATTTCGAGCGAGGAACTGTCGCGCCAGGGCACGCCGAGCGCGGTCGACTTGCTCAAGAACCTGCCGACCTCGAGCGGCGTGATCGGCGATGCCAACCAGTTCGACAGCCGCAGCCAGGGCAATGAAGGCGTCGCCTCGGTCAATCTGCGCGGCCTCGGCCCGCAGCGCACACTCGTCCTGCTCAACGGCAAGCGCCTCGTCGCGGTCGGCGGCGGTATCCCGATCGTCGACGTCAACCTCATCCCGTCGGGGGCGATCGGCCGCGTCGAAGTGCTCAAGGACGGCGCGGCGGCGACCTATGGGTCGGATGCCATCGCCGGCGTCGTCAACTTCATTACCCGCACCGACCAGAAGGGCTTCCTCGCCTCGGGCGATTATCGCTACATCCGCGGATCGTCGGGCGACTACACCGCCAATCTGAGCTTCGGCCACAATAGTGGCCCGCTGCATGTGCTCGCCTCGGTCGGCTATCAGCACCGCTCGGAATTGCGCACCACCGATCGCGATTTCACGGTCCAACCCTATGCGAACAATCCGCAAGGCGGCTATACCGGCGGCGGCAATCCGGGCAATTTCGGGTTCGGCGGGACCGCCAATTTCGTCCGCGACCTCGGGTGCGAGGGCCTTGGCGGGTTCCGCAGCCAGGCCGGATCGACGACCGATCGCTGCTTCAACAATTACGGCCAGTTCGGCAATCTGGTCGAGCCCGAGGATCGCCTCCAAGCCTATGTCGACACGTCGATCCAGCTGGCCGACACGCTCAAATTCTCGGCAAGCGCGCTGTACGGCTACAGCTCGACGCGGATCACCACCTCGCCGACCTATCTGCCGACCTTGCCGCCGTCGGTGAACGCGGCGAGCGGCGGGGGAGGGCTGTTCGTCATCCCGACCTATGCCCCGGCGCTGCGCGATTATTGCACGCTCTATGGGGCGGCATCGGGCTGCGTCACCGCGGGCGGCGTGCCGCTTGCCCCGGCGATTGCTTTCCCGGTGCTGTTCCGGCCGGCCTTGCTTGGCGGTAACCCGCTGTTTCGCGGTCGGAATGGCGATGACCGCGGCTCGGCATACTCGAAGCGCGTGTCGGAAGAGATGCGCTTCACCGCAGACCTGTCTTATGATGTCACGCCCGATCTCAATCTGACCGGTGGCTTCACCTATTCCGAATATTATCGCGAAAGCGAAGGCACCGACACGTTCGGCGACTTGCTGCAGAACGCACTGGCGGGCTTTGGCGGGGCGAATTGCGCCTATGCCACGCCGCAGTCGCGCGCCGGCCTGTCGACGGCCCAGATCACGGCACTCGCCGGGACCAACGGCTGCACCTTCTTCAACCCGTTCTCGACCGCGGTCGCGGCGAACGGCGTGAGCAATGCGGCGAACCCCAATTATGCCGGAACGCGCAATCCTACCGGGTTCAGCCTGACCCCCGGCGCGGGCCTGATCAACGATCTGCCGACGTTCGACAATTTCTTCCGCACGACCAACACGCGCTACACCACGCGGCTGCTCGTCGGGGATCTCGTGCTCAGCGGCAAAACAGGGCTGCGGCTGCCGGGCGGTGATTTGAGCTTCGCGGTCGGTGCGCAATATCGCCGCAACGACTATTCGGTGCTGTACAACAACGACAGCAACATCGCGGTCAATCCGTGCCCGGGCTCGCCGCTCAACCCGGCGGCGACGTGCACGCAGCAGACCGGCGCGCTCGGCTTCCTCGGTACCAACGCCAATTTGTCGACCAGCAACGACATCAAGGCGGTGTTCGGCGAGTTGCAAGTGCCGCTGCTCGACCGGCTCAACCTGCAGCTTTCGGCGCGGTATGAGGATTATGGCGGGCGCGTCGGCTCGACCTTCAATCCGCAAGGTCGCATCCGGCTGCAAGTCACCGACTGGCTCGCGCTCCGCGGTGGCGCGGGCACGACCTTCCGCGGGCCTCCGGCGCAGCAGTTGTCGGGCAATCTGACCGCGCTGCAGATCATCGGGACGTCGTTCCGTGCGGTCGACATCAACGGCAACCCCAACCTCTCGCCCGAAAAGGCGACGACCTACAGCGCAGGCATCCTGCTCCACAGCGGCGGGTTCAGCGCGAGCCTCGATTATTATCGCTACAAGCTGAAGGGCCCGATCGAGGGCGAGCCGATCCAGGGCATGGTCAATGCGCTGTTCGGTGCGACCGGCACCGCAAATTGCGGCAATGCGGCCTTTGCCGCGTTGCAGGCGCGCTTCACCTTCACGGGGGCCGGCTGCGGCATCGGCAACGTCCAGCGGCTGCGCACGCAGACGATCAACAGCGCCAACGTCACGACGTCGGGGCTCGATCTGCAGGCGGCGTATCGCTTCGGGCTCGGCGCGGCCAATCTCGAGTTCGGCGGCAGCGGCACCTATGTGATCGAGTATAAGACCAAGGACATCACGGTCGAGGGCGTCGTCGTCCAGCCGACCTTCGATGGCGTTGGCCTGCTCAACTATCAGACGACCGCGTATCCGATCCCGCAGATCAAGGGGACGGCCTATGTCCAGGGAGCGGTCGGCGGGCACAGCCTGCGCGTCCAGTACAATTATATCGACGGCTATACCGACCAGCGCGGGACTGCGATCTTCGGCCCCAATGCCGGGGCGCTCGCGGGGGCTTCGGTCACCGGCGGCAAGAACATCAAGCCGTTTGCGACCTTCGATGCGACCTATCGCTTGTCGCTGCGCGGGACGGGGTCGACGCTGACGCTGTCGGCGCTCAACATCTTCGACAAGGCGCCGCCGTTCGCGCGGCTCGACCAGAATTACGATCCGTTCACCGCGAACCCGCTCGGCTTCACCGCCAAGGTCGGCTTCTCGCAGAAGTTCTGAGACTGGGGGGCGGAGGGCGCGGCGTCCGGGTCGGACGCCGCGCCCTTTGCCGTTTGGCGCTGGGTGGCGTATCGCTAATCCGATGCCCAAGCCAACCAAGCGCACCCCCGGTCTGCCCAGCCGCGACCAGATCCTCGCCTTTATCGCCGAAAGCGACGTGCCTGCGGGCAAGCGCGAGATCGCGCGCGCCTTCGGGCTGACCGCGCAGGACAAGATTTTGCTGAAAGCGCTGTTGAAGGACATGGCCGATGAGGGGCTGATCGACAGCGCCCCCGGCCGCGCGTTTCACAAGATGGGCGGGGTGCCGAAGGTGACGGTGCTGCGGATCGTCGATGTCGATGACAGCGGCAATGTCTGGGCGGTGCCCGAGCGGTGGGAAGCCGCCACCCCCGCGCCGAAGCTGCGCGTGCGCGAGAAGAAGAACGGCGCGCTCGGCGTCGGCGACCGCGTGCTCGCGCGGACCGAGGAGGCCGGCCAGGGCCTGATCGCGCATCCGATGAAGACCTTGCCCAAGGGCGAGGAGCTGGTGCTCGGCGTGCTGCGCCAGGAGGGCAAGGCGCTCTGGCTGCAAGGCGTCGAGAAGAAGGAGCGGCGCGAGTTCCAGGTGTCCGACGCGGGCGAGGCGCAGGTCGGCGATCTGGTGCTGGCGGAGATGGCGGGACGTCCGCCGCGGATCACGGTGCGCGTGACGCAAGTGCTCGGCGATCCGTTCGCGCCGCGCAGCTTCTCGCTGATCGCGATCCACAAGCTTGGTATTCCCGACGTGTTCTCGTCCGAGACGCTCGACGAGGCGGTGCGCGTTGCCGCGCAGCCGCTTGGCGAGAAGCGCGAGGATCTGCGCCATCTGCCGATCGTCGCGATCGATCCGGCCGATGCGCGTGATCATGACGATGCGGTTTGGGCGGCGCCCGATGACGATCCCGCCAATGATGGCGGGTGGAAGGCGATCGTCGCGATTGCCGATGTGTCGTTCTACGTGCGGCCGGGGTCGAGCCTCGATCGCGAAGCGCGGCGGCGTGGCAACAGCGTGTATTTTCCCGATCGCGTCGTGCCGATGCTGCCGGAGAGTTTGTCGGCGGAGATGTGTTCGCTGAAGGAGGGCGTCGATCGCGCGGCGCTGGCGTGCCATTTGCGGATTGGGAAGGATGGGGCGCTGAAGTCGTGGCGCTTCACGCGCGCGGTGGTGCGGATTGCGGCGAACCTGGCGTATGAGGATGCGCAGGCGATGGTGGATGCGCATCACGCTGCCGCCGTTTCTTCCTCTCCTGCTTCCTCCCCTAACCCCTCCCGCAAGCGGGAGGGGGATTCGGGCAGCGATGAAATTCTCGCCGCCCTTCTCCCGCTCTGGTCCTGCTGGCACGCGCTCAACAAAGCGCGCACCGCGCGCGCGCCGCTCGATCTCGACCTGCCCGAACGCCGCGTGATGCTCGACGAGAAGGGCCGCATCCTCTCGGTCGCGCCACGCGAGCGGCTCGATGCGCATAAATTGATCGAGGACTACATGATCGCCGCCAACGTCGCCGCCGCCAAGGCGCTCGAGGCGAAGAAGGCGCCGGTGATGTACCGCGTCCACGAGCAGCCCGGCTGCGAAAAGCTCGTCGCGCTGAAAGACTATCTCAAGACCTTCGGGATCGAGTTCGCGCTCGGCCAGGTCGTCCAGCCGCGCACCTTCAATCACATCCTCGACAAGGTGATCGACCGCGACGAACGCCCGCAGATCATGGAGCAAGTGCTGCGCACGCAGACGCAGGCGTATTATAGCCCCGCCAATATGGGCCATTTCGGGCTCGCGCTCGGCAGCTACGGCCACTTCACCTCGCCGATCCGGCGCTATGCCGATTTGCTCGTCCACCGCGCGCTGGTCGCGGCCTATGATCTCGGGCCGGGCGGGCTGACCGAAGGCGAAGCCGCGGCGATGGAAAAGATCGGCGAGAGCATCTCGATGCTCGAACGCCGCGCGATGGAAGCCGAGCGCGACACGATCGACCGCTATGTCGCGGCGTATCTGTCGGAGAAGGTCGGCGAGGTGCTCGAGACGCGGATCACCGGCGTGACCAATTTCGGTTTCTTCGCGACGGTCGAGGGGATTGGCGGCGACGGGCTGATGCCGGTGCGCGATATCGGCGGCGAATATTTCCGCTTCGATGAAGCCAGCCGCACGCTGATCGGCGACCAGAGCGGGACGGTCTATGCCAGCGGGCAGAAGCTCCAGCTACGCCTGGCCGAGGCGAACCCGGTGTCGGGGGCTTTGCGCTTCGAGATGGTCGAGGGCAGGGGAGCGCGCGTCGAAAGCGACGACCGCCGCCCGAAGCGCGTGATCAAGCATCGCGGGCGCCCGACGAACATTCGGCACCAGGGGAAGAAGCGCTAGCGGCCGACCGACCATCGTCGCCCCGGCGAAGGCCGGGGCCGGCCCGATGGGGCGTGCTTGGGCCGGGCGCGCGCATCCGAGCGGGCCCGGCCTGCGCCGGGGCGACGGCGCGAGCTCATCCGGCGCGGAAGGTCAGGCCCGCTTTCGCCTGCAAGCGGTCGGCGAGCACCTTCCCCATCAGCGCGCCCGGGGTCCAGATGCCGCCTTCTCCCGCGACATCTTCGACCAGGCACAAGGCGGTCTCGGCGATCATCTTGCTGGTCGAGCCATAGCCCGGATCCTTGTCGCCGGTGACGACGCAGTCGATCCGCTCGCCGCCCGCGCCTTCGCCGATGAAGAGCAGGTCGTAGAAGCCCGCGTCGCGTTCCTCGGGCGAGGGGCCTTCGCCGGGCTTGGGGCCCTTGTCGCTGCTGAGCGGGTTCATCCGCGCGATCGCCTCGGCGGCGGCCTTGCCCATCTCGCCGATCCCCGGCGCGACCATCATCTCGTCATAGACGAAGTCGGCGCCATACGCCTCGCCGAGCAGGAAGTTGGTGCGGTGGACGTTCTTGGTGTTGATCGGCGCCATGATGAACGGCGCGACCCATGCCTCGATCGCGCGGTCATATTCGGGGAGCAGGCCCTTGGGCTGTGCTGGCCCCTCGAAACCGGGGGTGAGCGCGAACGGATTGATGAGCAGGCCGAGGATCGAGGGATGCTTGGCGGCGGCGGCGAGCGTCGCCTTGAGGCTGGCGACCGTGCCGCCCGACGCGCCGCCCTGCATCTTCCGCACGCGGCCCTTCACGCGCGGCATCGGATGCCCGAACTTGGCCTTGGCAGCGTCCTGCAGCGCGAGCACGCCGAGATCGAACGGGATCGAATCGAACCCGCAGGAAAAGACGATCCGTGCGCCGGTGCGCCTGGCGGTCGCGTGATGCGCGTCGATCATGTGGCGCATCCACGCTGGCTCGCCGCACAGGTCGACATAGGCGGTGCCGGTTTCGGCACAGGCGGCGACGAGGTCGTTGCCGTAGAGCTGGTATGGGCCGACCGTGGTGAGCACGACCTTGGTGCGTTCGCACAAGCTGCGCAGGCTGGCGGCGTCATCCGAATTGGCGGTGACGAGCGGGGTGTCGGCGGGTGCGCCGATCAGGTCGCGGACTTCCTGCAGCTTCGACAGCGATCGACCCGCCATCGCCCAGCGCTGCGCGCCGATCTGCGTGAGATATTCGGCGACGAGGCGGCCGGTGAAGCCGGTGGCTCCATAAACGATGATGTCGAAGTCTCTGGCCATGGTGCGCTCTCCCTCGTCACCCCGGGTTCATCCCGGGGTCCACCGGGATGCATGTCCCGACGGCCGGAGTGTGCGGCACGGTGGACCCCGGGACAAGCCCGGGGTGACAGTTAAGGCTTACGCCGCTTCGCTGAACTGCAAGCTCGCGAGTCGCGCGTACAGGCCGCTCTCGCCGATCAGCGCGGCGTGGTTGCCTTGCTCGACGATCCGGCCCTCGCGCATCACGATGATCCGCTCGGCGGCGCGCACCGTCGCCAAGCGGTGCGCGATGACGAGCGTGGTGCGCTCTGCCATCAGACGTTCGAGCGCTTCCTGGACGAGCCGCTCGCTTTCGGCATCGAGCGCACTGGTCGCTTCGTCGAGCAGCAGGATAGGCGCATCGCGCAGCAGCGCACGTGCGATCGCGACTCGCTGGCGCTGCCCGCCCGACAGCCGCGCGCCGCCCTCGCCGAGGAAGGTGTCGAGCCCTTCGGGCAGCTTGTGGAGGAATTCGGCGGCATTGGCCGCCTCGGCAGCCGCCCACAGCGCGTCGTCGGGCGCGTCCCAGCGGCCGTAGCGCAGATTGTCGCGCGCCGACGCGCCGAAAATCACCGTCTCCTGCGGCACCATCGCGATGCGGGCGCGGACCTCGGCGGGGTCGGCGTTGCGCAAGTCGACGCCGTCGATCCGCACGCTGCCTGCCTCGGGATCGTAGAAGCGCTGGATCAGCTGGAACAAGGTGGTCTTGCCCGCGCCCGACGGACCGACGATCGCGACGGTTTCGCCGGGCTTCACCGATAGCGAGAAATCGTGCAGCGCGGCGACATCGCGCCGCGTCGGGTAGCGGAACTCGACATGATCGAATTCGAGCGTGCCGCGCGCCGGCACGGGAAGCGTGATCGGCTGCGCAGGCGCGCGGATTTCGGGGACTTCGGCGAGCAACTCGGACAGCCGCTCGGCCGCGCCCGAGGCGCGCAGCAGATCGCCATAGACCTCGGTCAGCGAGCCGAACGAGCCCGTCACCAGCGTCGCGGTGACGAGGAAGCCAGCGAGCGACCCCGCCGACAGCCGCCCGGCGGCGACATCGCCGACGGTCGACCACATCAGCAGCGTGACCGCGCCGAACAGCAGCCCCATCACCAGCGCGGTCATGATCGCGCGCGTCGCGATCCGGCGCTTGGCGGCATCGAGGCTGCGATCGACCGCAGAGGCAAAGCGCGCTTCCTCGCGCGCTTCCTGGCCGAACGCCTGGACGATCTTCATCGCGGTGAAGGTCTCGACCGCCATCGACCCGATATCGGCGATGCGGTCCTGGCTCGCGCGCGACTGGCTGCGCACGCGGCGGCCGAGCAGCATGATCGGCAGGATGATCAGCGGCACGCCGATCACGATCGACAAGGCCATTTTCGGCGCGAAGACGAACAGCAGGATCACGCCGCCGATCCCGGTGAGGCCGTTGCGGAGCGCGACAGACACCGTCGTGCCGACCGCACCTTCGATAAGCGCGGTGTCCGAGGTCAGCCGCGAGGCGACTTCGGACGGACGGTTCTCCTCGAACCAGCGCGGCGCGAGCCGCAGGAGGTTGGCCTGAACGGCGATCCGGATGTCGGCCACGGTGCGTTCGCCGAGCCACGACACGAAGTAGAAGCGGATCGCGGTCGCGATCGCGAGGACGACGACGAGGCCGAGCAGATCGTAGAAGACATGGTCGATATGCGCGATGTCGCCGGCGCCGTGCGTGAAGCCGCGGTCGATCACCGATTTGATGCTCCACGATGTCGCGAGCGTCGTTGTCGACGTGACGAGCAGTGCCACCAGCGCGATCGCGAGCTGGAGCGGATAGCGCGAGGTGTAGCGCCACACCATTGCCAGGCTGGCGAGCTTTCGCCCGCTCGGCCGGGGCTGCGCGACGGGAGGATCGATCGGGACGGCGGCGGGTTGTGTTTCGACCATCTGCGGTGCGTAGCAGGCGCCAGACCCTGCCTCAATCCGCTACGGAATTGCAGCAAACCCGGCATTGCTGTTTGCCGCAGCGCAGCATAGACAGTATTTTGACATTCACGATTGTCTGCTAGAAAGTCCGGTATGCTCTACAATGCTTACGAAATGCAGAAGTCGATGCTGGCAGGCGCCAGCGCCATGGCCGATTTCAGTGCCGGACTGCTCAGCAACCCTGCCAATCCCTTTGCCTATTTTGGCGGCGGCGCGGTGCTGGGCTCCGCGCTCGAGGTGTTCGCGCATGCCGCGGCACCCCGCGGCAAGCCCGCCTTCGGGCTCGACAGCACGACGATCGACGGCGCCGAGGTGGCGATTGTCGAAGACGTGGTATTGCGCAAAGCCTTCGGACAACTCAAACGCTTCCGGCGTGTCGGCATCGAGGGCGGCCCTAAGCTGCTGATCGTCGCGCCGATGTCGGGACACTATGCGACGCTGCTGCGCGGCACAGTCGAGCGGATGCTGCCTGTTGCCGACGTCTACATCACCGATTGGCGCGATGCGAAGCTCGTGCCGCTGAGCGAGGGCAAGTTCGATCTCGACGATTATGTCGATTATCTGATCGAATTCCTCGAGGCGATCGGCGCGAACGAAGGGCAGGGGGGCACGCATATGCTCGCGGTCTGCCAGCCGTCGGTGCCGTGCTATGCCGCTGCCTGCGTGATGAGCGCCGACAACAACCCGTGCCGCCCCAAGACGCTGACGATGATGGGCGGGCCGGTCGATACGCGCGAGGCGCCGACTGCGGTCAACACGCTGGCGACCGAGCGGCCGCACAGCTGGTTCAGCCAGAATGTGATCGCCACGATCCCGGGCAACTATCCGGGCGCGGGTCGCCGCGTCTATCCGGGCTTCCTGCAGCTTGCCGGCTTCATGTCGATGAACCTCGGCAACCACATGATGTCGCATTACGAGCTGTTCAAACATCTCGTCGAGGGCGAGGACCTCCAGGCCGACTCTACCAAGGCGTTCTACGAGGAATATCGCTCGGTCTGCGACATGACCGCCGAATTCTACCTGCAGACGATCGACGTCGTGTTCCAGGACCATGCGCTGCCCAAGGGCACGATGACGCATCGCGGGCGCGTGGTCGACCCGGCTGCGATCACCGACATCGCCATCCTGGCGATCGAGGGCGAGAAGGACGATATTTCGGGGCTCGGCCAGACCAAGGCCGCGCTGACGATCGCGACCAGCCTGCCCGAGGACAAGAAGCGCTATTACATGGCCGAGGGCGCCGGGCATTACGGCATCTTCAACGGATCGAAGTGGCGCAACAAGGTCGCGCCGGTGGTCGAGGAATGGATGAAAGCGCACGGCTGACGCCGCGCGCTTCATCGTAGGGTTCGGGTCGGCCCTGTCTTCGGTGAAGACAGGGCCGAAATGTTTTGGTCAGGCTGCGGTCGTGTTCACGACGGCGTGGCTGCCACTTTCGTCGGACTTGATCGTGCCGCCGAACAGCATTTTGAGGCGGCCCGACAGCGAGATGTCGGTCTCCCACAGCTCGGCATTGTCGATCTTCAAGCGCAGCAGCGCGAGGTTGGGATCTTCCTTGCCGCCCGGAAACCAGGCTTCGACTTGCTTGTTCCACAGCTTGTCGATCATCGCGCGATCATTGTCCTGCGCGATCGTGCCGGCGATGCAGGCGAAGAAATCGTGACCCTTCGACACGAACTGCGCCATGACCTTGCCGCCGCCGATCAGGCGATTGTCCTTGCCGACGAAGAAGAACAGCGTGTCGACCAGATCCTTGTCGAGCTGTGCGGTCAGCGGCTCGCTGTGCGACGATCCGTCGGCCAGACCGACCATCAGGAACGGGCTGTCGGCCATCTTCTTCCAGAGCGTCTGGGTAATTTCGTGCGTGTCGGCCATGCGAGCCTCTCCTGAAGGATGGTTCGAGAGAGAAACGACGGAACGCGCGGTTGGTTGCCGCGCATCTTAGGCAATGAACGGCGGTGAATGACGGTCGCGCGCCGCTGAGCATTAGAGGATTATCTCATGCTGCTTCCCCCGCTGACTGCGGCTAGCTCTGTCGACATTTGCGGACCGCAAAAAACGATATTATTCACATCGTTGGCGGCAATTTGGCCGCCTAGATGAGAGGTGTACCTATGACGGTCGCCGATCTGTGCCTGATCCTGGGCGTGCTCTTCGCCTTCGGGACGTTAGTCCTGAAGATCATCGAGGTAGCCCGCAAAGACTAGGGTGCACGGGCGGGGCTCGGTCTAGCAGCCGAGCCCCAAACGTATTGAGCCCCGGCCGCTAGCACGACCGGGGCTCGTTATGAGAGGCGCCTATGACATCGCCAACGCAGTCATAGCCGAATCCGGCGCCTATTTCAATTACAGGACCTCGAACAGCCCGGCCGCACCCTGGCCACCGCCGATGCACATCGTCACGACGACATACTTCGCGCCGCGACGCTTGCCTTCGATCAGCGCGTGGCCGGTCGCACGTGCGCCGGTCATGCCGTAGGGATGGCCGATCGAGATCGCGCCGCCCGAGACGTTGAGCAGCTCGTTCGGAATGCCGAGCTTGTCACGGCAATACAGCACCTGCACCGCGAAGGCTTCGTTGAGCTCCCACAGGCCGATATCGTCCATCTTGAGGTTGAAGCGCTCGAGCAGCTTGGGGATCGCGAAGACGGGGCCGATGCCCATCTCGTCGGGCTCGGTGCCCGCAACCGCCATGCCAACATAGCGGCCGAGCGGCTGGAGGCCGCGCTGCGAGGCGATCTTCTCTTCCATCAGCACCGAGGCCGACGAACCGTCCGAGAGCTGCGAGGCGTTGCCCGCGGTCACGTTCATGCCCGGGCCCATCACCGGCTGCAGCGCCTGCAGGCCCTCGAGCGTCGTTTCGGGGCGATTGCCCTCGTCCTTCGACAGCGTGACGTCCTTGTAGGTGACCTCCTTGGTCTCCTTGTTGGTGACGGCCATGCTGGCGCTGGTCGGGACGATCTCGGCATTGAAATAGCCGGCGGCCTGCGCGACGGCGGTGCGGCGCTGCGATTCGAGCGCGTATTCGTCGCACGCTTCGCGGCTGATATTGTAGCGCTTGGCGACCGTCTCGGCGGTGACCAGCATCGACATGTAGACGTCCTTGTGCATCGCGATCAGCTCGGGATCGGGTGCGACGCGCATCTGCGGGGTCTGGACGAGGCTGATGCTCTCGACGCCGCCACCGATGGTGATGTCCATGTTGTCAGTGATGATCTGCTTGGCGGCGGTGGCGATCGCCATCAGGCCCGAGGCGCACTGGCGGTCGACCGACATGCCCGGCACGGTGACGGGAAGGCCGGCGCGCAGCAGCGATGTGCGCGCAATGTTGCCGGCCTGGTGACCCTGCTGGAGCGCACAGCCGAACACGACGTCGTCGACGAGACCGCCTTCGATCCCGGCGCGCTCGACCGCAGCGCGGATCGAATGCGACGCGAGCGTCGGGGCGGGGGTGTTGTTGAAGGCACCGCGGTACGCGCGGCCGATCGGGGTGCGGGCGGTGGAGACGATGACGGCGGAACGCATGGTATTTCCTTTATAACGTCGCCCCGGCGGAGGCCGGGGCCGCTCGGTAGGAAGCGCTGCTCGCGTTGCGGGCTACAACGCAGCGGCCCCGGCCTCCGCCGGGGCGACGCCAAGGATCAAACGAAAATCTGCGACATCCATTCGGCGATCATCGCGGGCTTTTCCTCGCCTTCGATCTCGACCGTAAATTCGTTGGTCTGCTGCCACTGGCCCGGGCGCTTCTCCTCGAAGCTCAGCAGCTTGAAGCGACCGCGCACGCGCTTGCCCGAGCGGACCGGCTGGAGAAAGCGGACTTTGTTGCCGCCGTAATTGATCCCCATCTTCACACCCTCGATCGTCACCGGATCGATGATCTTCGACGACAGCAGCGGCATCAGCGACAGCGTGAGGAAGCCGTGCGCGATCGTCCCGCCGAACGGCGTCATCGCCGCCATTGCCGGGTTGACGTGGATGAACTGATGATCGCCCGTCGCGTCTGCAAACTTGTCGATCATCTCCTGGCTGACCTCGACCCAGTCGGACACCTGTTCGGTGCCGATCCGGCCGGTCATTTCCTGAGCTGTAACGGTCGTCACGGCATTCCCCTGAAAGCAAATTCGTCGCATAGGCGACGTCGCGCCGGCAAATGGCACTCACGCACGCCGCGCGCAAGTCTCACCCTGACCGGAAACCGGAACATGACCTTTGACGTAGCGTCCACAGCCCGCAAATCCATGGGCGCTTTGCACCGGGCGAGCGAACCCGATGTTCTAAAGTCGCTTCTGGATCGTGCCGCGCTCACGCCCGATTCGCGCGAGCGGGTAATGGGACATGCGCTGGGCCTGCTCGCCGACCTGCGTGCAGCGCAAGGAAAGGGGTGGGTGAACCAGTTTCTACAGGAATATCGGCTCAATTCGTCCGAGGGTGTGGCGCTGCTGTCGCTCGCCGAGGCGTTCCTGCGCGTGCCCGATCCCGAGACCGCCGATCTGCTGATCGCCGACAAGCTCGGCGATGCCGATTGGCGCGCGCACACGGGCAAGTCGAACTCGACGCTCGTCAATTCGGCGACCTGGGGATTGGTGGTCGGCCGTGCGCTCGTTGGCGACGGGCAGACGCAGAGTTCGCTCCGCCGTCTCATCAGCCGCGCGGGCGAGCCGTTCGTGCGCCAGGCGGTCGGCGCGGCGATGCGGATGATGGGCGAGATCTTCGTGATGGGCCGCACGATCGACGAAGCGATGAAGCGGATGCGCAAGCCCGAGAACAAGGGCTTTACCGCAAGCTTCGACATGCTCGGCGAAGCCGCGCGAACGCACGACGATGCGCAACGCTATTTCCGCGCTTACACCGATGCGGTCGACGCGGTCGGGCGTGACCCCGCGGCGGGGCATTCGATCTCTGTCAAATTGTCGGCGCTGCACCCGCGCTATGAAGTGTCGCGCTGGGACGAGTGCGTGCCGGCGCTGACCGAGATGCTCGAGGCGCTTGCGCTGCAGGCGGCCAGCAAGGGCATCGCGCTCACTGTCGATGCCGAGGAGAGCGAGCGGCTCGAGATGAGCCTCGACATCATCGGTACCGTTGCCGCACTGCCGAGCCTCAAGGGCTGGGACGGCTTCGGCATGGCGGTGCAGGCGTACGGCAAGCGCGCGCGGCCGGTGGTTGCGTGGGCGGGCGCGCTCGATCGCGTCATGAACGTGCGGCTGGTCAAGGGCGCCTATTGGGACAGCGAGATCAAGCGCACGCAGGTCGAGGGGCTGGCCGATTATCCGCTGTTCACGCGCAAGGCGGCGACCGACGTGTCGTATTTGGCGGTGGCGCGCGACATGCTCGATGCGCCGAACATCCGTCCGGCCTTCGCCAGCCACAATGCGCTGACGGTCGCGACGATCATGGAATGGGCGGGCAACAGCCGCGACTTCGAATTCCAGCGGCTGCACGGCATGGGTGACGGGCTGTACGAGCGGATGGTGCGCGAGAATGGCTATCATTGCCGGGTCTATGCGCCGGTCGGCGGGCATCGCGATTTGCTGGCGTATCTGGTGCGCCGGTTGCTCGAGAATGGGGCGAATTCGAGCTTCGTGCATCAGCTGGCGGACGAGCGGCTGACCGAGGCGGAGATCCTCGCGGACCCGGTGGCGAAGATTGCCGCGGTCGGCGGCGCGCGGCATCCGAGCATTCCGTTGCCGGTCGATCTGTTCGGCGCGGGGCGGCGGAACAGCGCCGGGCTCGATCTCGCGGACCGGGTGGTGTTGCGCGAGACGGTTGCGGCGGTCGAATCCCCGTCCCGCTTGCGGGAGGGGCTAGGGGAGGGGCGTGCCTCAGGCGCGACTTCGACCGTTTCGCACTTCCCTCCCCCAACCCCTCCCGCAAGCGGGAGGGGAGATGAGGTTGCGCGCGCGCATGCGGCGTTCCCCGCCTGGTCGGCCACCCCCGTAACCCAGCGCGCCGCGCGCCTCGATCGCCTCGCCGATTTGCTCGAGCAGCACCGCGACGAACTGATGGCGATCTGCGTCCAGGAAGCCTTCAAGACGATCCCCGATGCGCTCGGCGAAGTGCGCGAGGCGGTCGATTTCTGTCGCTATTACGCCCAGCAAGCGCGCGACGGCCTCCAGCCGATCGAACTCCCCGGGCCGACCGGCGAGCGCAACGTCTTGCGCTTCGACGGGCGCGGGGTGTGGGCGACGATCGCGCCGTGGAACTTCCCGCTCGCAATCTTCCTCGGCCAGACGGTCGCCGCGCTCGTTACGGGCAACAGCGTCGTCGCCAAGCCCGCGCCGCAGACGCCGCGCATCGCCGCGCGCGCAGTCGAGTTAGCGCATGAAGCGGGTGTGCCGCAGGACGCGCTGATCCTGCTCCCAGGCGGCCCCGAAGTCGGCGCCGCGCTGACGGCCGATCCGCGCGTGATGGGTGTCGCCTTTACGGGTTCCACCGCCACCGCGCGGAAAATCGCAAGGTCGCTGCTCGAGGACGGCAGCCGTCCGATCGTCCCGCTGATCGCCGAGACCGGCGGGATCAACGCGATGATCGTCGATTCGACCGCGCTTCCCGAGCAGGTCGTCGCGGACGTGGTGACATCGGCGTTCCGCTCGGCCGGGCAACGCTGTTCGGCGCTCCGCCTCCTGCTGTTGCAGGAGGAGATCGCGGGCACGACGATCGAGATGCTGAAGGGCGCGATGGACACGCTGCGGCTCGGCGATCCGGCCGATCCGGCGACCGATGTCGGCCCGGTGATCGACCAGGCGGCATACGACAAGCTGATGGCGTATCGCGCGCGCGCCGGTGTGGTGAAGACGCTCGATGCGCCCGCCGAGGGGCTGTTCGTGCCACCGACGTTGGTGCAGCTCGATCGGATCGAGGATCTGACGCAGGAATGGTTCGGGCCGATCCTGCACGTCGCGACCTGGCCGGCGGGCAAGCTTGCGGAGACGATCGCGGCGGTCAACGCCAAGGGCTATGGCCTGACGATGGGGCTCCACAGCCGCATCGCGCGCGCTGCCGACGAGACCGAGGCGCTGGCGCAAGTCGGCAACCTCTACGTCAACCGCTCGATGATCGGCGCGGTGGTCGGGTCGCAGCCATTTGGCGGCGAGGGGCTTTCGGGGACGGGGCCAAAGGCGGGCGGGCCGCATTACCTCCACCGCTTCGTGGTCGAGCGCGCGGTGTCGATCGATACGACCAGCGCGGGCGGCAATGCGACGTTGCTGAGCCTCGACGAAGGCGGGATCTGAGCCGTTACGTCACCCCGGCACAAGGCCGGGGTGACGGCGGGTTAGCTGTGGCCTGAATCGCCATCGACCGCCGAGTCGCTCGGCGTCGCGCCCGTTCCCTGGCGGTGGGCGGGGACGGGCGTCGGCTCGGCCTTTTCCGCAGCCGGGCGCGGGTCGGTCGCGGCATAAGGCAGCACCATCTCGCCGTCGGGCGCGGCGGTAAAGCTCGTCTGCGTGGGATAAGCGAGGCTGATCCCCGCATCGTTGAGGCAGCGGATGATCGCTAACCCGACCATATGGCGCGCGTCGTAGAATTCCTGGAACGCAGCGCTCGGCGAATCGAATTCGACGTCGAAGTCGTAGCTGCTCGCGCCGAAGGTGGTGAAGCCCGCGCGGACGAACTTCATGCCCTTTTCCTCGACCACCGCCTTGATCATCGTCGGCAGCGCCTCGAGCGTCTCGATCGGCGTCCATTGCACCAGCCCAAGCGTGAACACGACGCGGCGATATTCGCGCTGCGTGTTGTTGATGATTTCCTTCTCGAGCAGCTGCTTGTTGGCGACGATCCGCTCCTCGCCGGTGACGCCGCGGATGCGCGTCGACTTGAGGCCGATCGCCTCGACCGTGCCCGACGATTTGTCATAGCTGATCGCGTCGCCGCGGCGGAACGGGCGGTCGAAGATGATCGCCAGCGCGGCGAACAGATCGGCAAAGATGCCTTGTGCTGCCAGACCGATCGCGATGCCGCCGACGCCGAGACCTGCGATCAGGCCGGTGACGTTGACCCCCAGATTGTCGAGCACGACGATCGCGGCGATCGCGAACACGGCAAAGCCGACGAGGATGCGGATGATCCCCATCGCGCTGCCGATCGCCTCGCCCGAATAATGCTCGTCGGCGGTGCGATATTCGATTGCGCCGATGATGATCTCACGCGCCCAGATCGCGCCTTGATAGCCCGCCGTCAGGATCCAGACGAAGTTGATCGTCGCGCGCACCTCTTGCGGTGTGCCGGCGAAATTGCCCGCGCTGACGAGCTTGACCGCCGCCACTACCATGAAGGTGTTGCCCGTCGCCAGCACCGCCCGCGCGACGATCGCGCCCCAGCGTCGCGATTGCCTGGGGTGCGCACAGTATTTGCGCGCGATACGCCGCACGAAATGCATCGCGAACACCAGCAGGCTGGCCATCCCGACAGCAATGATGAGCTGGAGCCAATGTGTCGCGGCCCAGCGATAGGTCGTGCCGATCAGGCTGCGGAGTTGTTCGTCGAAATCCTGGACGCGGATCGGCGGCAGGATCGAAGTGCTATTCTTGACGGTCATTTAAAACTTCTCAGGCGGCTTTCGCGGAAGACGGCGGCGTGCCCTGTTCGAGGAAAGCGAGCAAGCCGCGTTCGGCGCGGCTTAATTGCTGCGTGCTGCGCGGCAGGCGGAGCGTTTCGCGAAACGCGGACTGTCCGTCCTTGGCGAGCGCGAGCAAAGCGGGGTGGACGTAGGATTTGCGTGCGATCGCGGGCGTGTTGCCGAGCGCTTCGCTGACCGGCAGCAACATCGTCTTGAGGCTGATGTCGTGCGTCGCGCCGGCGAGCGCCTCGAACGCGAGCACGCTCGCGCTCCATGTGCGGAAATGCTTCGCGGTGAAATCGGCGCCCATCGCATCACGGATATAGGCGTTGACGTCGGATGAGGTAACGGGGTGCGCCTCGCCGTTGCTGTCCACCCAGCGGAACAGGTGCTGGCCCGGAAGGTCCTGGCAGCGCTTGACGAAGCGGCTGAGCGATCCGTCGGTGATCGTCAGCACGCGCAGCTTGCCCGACTTGGCCTTGAACTGGAGCTTGAGCGCCTGGCCTTTCAGCGCGGCATGACGCTTGCGCAAAGTGGTCGCGCCGAAGCTCTTGTTCGCCTTCACATAGCCTTCGTTACCGATGCGGACCTTGCCGAGATCGAGCAGCCGGACGACCGCCGCTACCGCGGTGTCCTTGCCGATCCCGCGCTTGGCGAGGTCCGCGGCGACGCGCGCGCGCAGCTTGGGCAGGGCATGGCCGAAGGGCAGGCACAGCTCGTATTTCGCCGCTTCCTGCGTCTCGCGGAAATCGACGTGATAGCGATATTGCTTGCGGCCCTTCTCGTCCCAGCCGACCGCCTGGATATGGCCGGTCGGGCTCGGGCAGTACCATGCATCGCGATAGGCGGGGGGCAGGCCGATCGCGTTCAGCCGGTCGATCTCGTCGCGATCGGTGATGCGCGCACCATCGACATCATAATAGCCCCAGCCATGGCGCACGGCCTTGCGTGTAATACCAGGGTCACTGTCGTCGTGGTAAGAAAGCTTCGTCATGGCCCTTATGAATGCACGGGCCATCGCAACGTTCCGGAACGGGCTGGCCCTCCCGATGGTTAAGCCGCCGGAACACTTAGCCGGAGACTCCCCATGGCCGATCTTTCAAACGTCCACGTGCTCATTCTCGCAACCGATGGTTTCGAGCAAGTCGAACTCTTCGAACCGCGCCAGGCGCTGCTCGACGCCGGCGTCAAGGTGACGCTCGCCTCGGAGAAAATGAACCCGATCCAGGGCATGAACCATGACGAGAAGGGCGACACCATCACCCCCGACATGCTGCTCGACGACGTCGATACCGAGGATTACACCGCGCTGCTGCTGCCGGGTGGCGTCGCCAACCCCGACACGCTGCGGATGAACGACCGCGCGATCGAGATCATCGAGGAATTCGCCGATGACGAGAAGCTGATCGCTGCGATCTGCCACGCGCCGTGGCTGCTGATCGAGGCCGATGTCGTCGACGGTCGCCGCATGACGAGCTGGCCGTCGGTACGCACCGATCTTGCCAATGCCGGCGCCGATGTGGTGGACGAGGAAGTCGTCGTCGACGGATCGTTCATCACCAGCCGCAAGCCCGAGGATATTCCTGCCTTCAACAAGGCGATCCTCGCCGCGCTTCAGGAAGAGCTGGAAGACGCCTGACCCGAGATCCCCGCTCGCCGCAAGCGGGCGGGGATTTGGTTCATCCAGCTTTGCGCGGGGCGCTCGACCAAGTGGTGGAGCGCTACCGACGTGCCGAGGACAAGCGCGAGATACAGCGCGACCAAGATCGGCGCGATGCTGTGGACATCGTCGAGCAAGGCGAGCTTGAAGATGACGAACAGCAGGAAGTGGCTGAGATACGTCGCATAGCTGATCTCACCGAGATAATGCAGCGCGGGGATTTCGAGCGGGTTGCCGCGCAGTCCCGAGGTCAGGGCGAGCGCCAGCAGCGCGGCAGCAAAGGCGGCCGGCACCGTCAGCGTCTCGGGCTGGCCCGATAGCTTTGCGGCATACGCCACCACCGTACAGCCTATCGCCACGAGCGCAGGCAGGATCGGTGCATCGCGCCACCGCTCCCATAAAGAGCACAGCGCGCCGCCGACCGCGAATTCGATCAGACAGCGCCGTAGCCCGTAGGTCCAGATCTCGAAGCCAAGCGTCGGCGAACCCGCCATCGCGACGTGCAACAGCCCGAGCAAGCCGACGATCGCGGCGACCACGCCCAAGCTCGGTATGCGCCGCCAGTCGAGCGCGAAAGCGATGAGCGGGAACAGCAGATACGCCGCCCATTCGGTGCTGATCGACCAGCTCGGGTCGTTCCATGCGAGGTGGTCGGTGAACCCCCATGTCTGCATCAGCGCGATATGGAGCGGCAGTTCGGCATACGGGTAATGCGCCGCATCGTGCCGCCCGGTCGCGGCAAGCGCGAGCACCAGCGCGAGCGTCGCGCCGAGCACGACGATGTGCAACGGCCAGATCCGTGCAAGCCGGCGCCACAGGAAGGACGGCACCGCGCGGACCCCGCCGTGCCGCAGCCGCGCGCTCCAGCTCAGCCAGATCACGAAGCCCGAAAGCAGGAAGAAGAAATCGACCGCGAGATACCCCTTGGCGAACACGGCCAGCAGCGTTGGCGGCAGCCAGTCGAGCGACAGCCGAATATGATAGAGCACGACGAACCACGCGGCGATCCCGCGCATCCCGGTCAGCGCGCGCAGTTCGTGGCGGTGGACGGCGGCGGTTGGGGCGGGGGCCGACATCAGGCGGACGCGGGTTCGACCGTTCGCACCGCCCGGCGCGGCTGCCACGGCGCGCCGGCGCGCTTGCGCGAGAGGTAGGTATCGAGCCCGATCTGCGCGCCGATCAGCATATAGACGAACGGCTGGAAGGCGATGCCGATGAATGCCGCGCCGAGCAGATAGACGATATGCGCCGATTGCAACGCGCCGGCGAGCGGGGTGACCCACGCCATATCCGCCGCCGCCTTGCGATAGCGGTGGCGCAGCACTTCCATCCGGAAAATACCGATCAGGCTGATCGAAAGCCAGAGGATGAGCCCGGGAAAGCCTTGTTCGCCGAGCATTTCGAAATAGGCGCTATGGAAGGCGCGGGCCTGATCCACCGTCAAATGGCGGTCGACGGTGGAGTTCGCCGCTGTCCCTTCGACGCGTTCGGTATCGTAGCGGATCTTGTTCTGGCGGTACATTTCGAAGCCGCCGCCCATCGGATGCTCTTTGGCATACTCCCACGTCCAGCCCCACACCGCGAGCCGTGTCGAGGCGGATTCGTCGCCCTTGTAGGTCTTGATCGTGCTCATCCGATTGGTGAACGACGATGGCAGGAAGGGCACTGCGATCATCCCTGCGGTGGCGAGCAGGCACAGATACAACACCTTGCGCTTGGCATCGCGCAGCATCAGCACCGCGACCAGGCCGATGCACAGCAAACCGGTACGCGTCGA
This sequence comes from Sphingomonas sp. 10B4, assembly GCF_035019905.1. Classification (NCBI taxonomy): domain Bacteria; kingdom Pseudomonadati; phylum Pseudomonadota; class Alphaproteobacteria; order Sphingomonadales; family Sphingomonadaceae; genus Sphingomonas; species Sphingomonas sp. 10B4. The sequence goes on from NZ_JASJVC010000022.1 coordinate 38,021, forward strand.
GGTGCCGACCGGGATCAGCAGGCACGAAAAGACCAGCGCGTAGCAGAAGCCCTTCACCTTCCAGTCGGGCGGGAAGATCGTGCCGTGCCGCGTGAACCACAGGATCAGCGGGATGATCGCGACCGCGACCGTCGAGATGGTCGAGCCCTCGTACAGACCCGAATTGTTCGACACCATCAAGTTGAGCGAGCCATAGCCGCCGCCACCGCTGGCAATCGTCTTGATCCCGCCGACGATGATGATCGATGCCGCCGAGGCGACCATCACGAGCAGCAGCGCTTCGATCCGGAGCTTGGTGCGCAGCGTGAAGGGCAGGAAGGCGGCAAACGCCAGGCACTTCCACACCCAGCCCCATTTATCGAGCGCCTCGACCGGGAAATCGGCGGTGAGCGTGGTGCAGTAGCAATAGACCATCAGCACGACGATCAGGCCCTGCCGCGGCGCGACGCGCGTGCCGGTCTTGTCATCGGCCACGAGCCATCCGCCAACCGAAAGCACCACCGCGATGAGCGAGATCGGGATGCTGTTGAGCAGGAAATACGTCAGCCGCTGCGGCGCGACGACGTCGATATAGACATAGGCAAGGACAAAGATGAACGGCCGGCGAAACCCCGCCGCAAAGAAGGCGGCGAGGAAGGCGACGAAGACGAGATCACGCAAGCGGGCGGCCCTTCCGCTTTCGCGCCGGGGCCGCGCCGGGCACGCTTTCGCGGTCGAGATCGGGCCGGCGCAGCAGCCGCCAGATCGTCAGCGCGATCAGGCCGTGGCTGATCGCCAGCGCGAGATTGTCGATCATGCCGTCGCGCTCCTTTCCGCTGCTCGCATCCGCCCTATCGCCGGGTGGCCCGAACGGGCACAGCCGCTCTACGTGCGTTCAAGTTGAGGCTCCGTTAAGCACTCGTGCGTTAGGGCGATAGCATGCGTATTCTTCATCTTCTGGATCACGGCCTGCCGTTGCAAAGCGGCTACACCTTTCGCACCCGCGCGATCCTGAAGAGCCAGATGCGACGCGGCTGGACGATCGCCGCAGTCACCGGGCCGCGGCATGCATCGCCAGCGGCAGGGCTGGAAACCGTCGATGGTATAGACTTCTACCGCACCGCTGCGGTCAAGCGCTTGCCCGCGCCATTTGGCGAACTGCGCGAGATCGCCGCATTCGCGAGGCGGATTGGCGAGGTGGTCGAGCAGTTCAAGCCCGATATCCTCCACGCGCATTCGCCCGTGCTCGATGCGCTCGCCGGCTTGCGCGTCGCGGGGCAATACAAGCTGCCGCTGGTCTATGAGATCCGCGCTTTCTGGGAAGACGCGTCGGTCGGCAACGGGACGGGGCGCGAAGGATCGCTGCGCTATCGTGCGACTCGTGCGCTCGAGACCTGGGCAGTCAAGCGGGCCGATGCGGTCGCGGTGATTTGCGAGGGATTGCGCGATGATCTGATTGCGCGCGGGATCGATCCGGGCAAGCTGATCGTCTCGCCCAACGGCGTCGATCTGGCGATGTTCGGCACGCCGCTGCCGCACGACGCCGCGCTTGCCGCAACGCTTGGCGTGACGGGCAAGGAAGTGATCGGCTTCATCGGCAGCTTCTACGATTATGAAGGGCTCGACGATCTGATCGCGGCGATGCCCGCCCTGGTCGCTGCGCGCCCGCAAGCGCATCTCGTGCTCGTCGGCGGCGGTCCGATGGAGGCGGCGCTGCGCGCGCAAGCCGCGGCATCGCCGGTGGCGGCGCAGATCCATTTCGTCGGGCGTGTGCCGCACGGCGAGGTCGAACGCTATTACAGCGTGATCGACGTGCTGGCGTACCCGCGCAAGAAGATGCGCCTTACCGATCTGGTGACGCCGCTCAAACCGCTCGAGGCGATGGCGCAGCGCCGACTCGTCGCCGCGTCGGACGTTGGCGGGCACCGCGAGCTGATCAGCGATCCCGAGACGGGCACGCTGTTCGCGCCCGGCGACCCAAGCGCGATGGCGCAATCGCTCGCCGATCTGCTTGCGGATCGTTGGAGCTGGGAAGGCCGCCGCGAGCGCGGGCGTACTTTTGTCGAGGCAGAGCGTAACTGGGCCGTTAACGTGGCGCGTTACGCGCCCGTTTACCAAAAACTTACTGATAGTATGGCAGAGCAGAGTGCATGGCCGTCTCCTCCAATCCTCAACGCCTGACCCTCCCGCTGGCCCCGCTCGTCGCGGGGATAATCGGGGTGCTGACCGCGGCGATGTTTGCGCTGGTCCCGACAGCGCTGCTCGAATCGATGGTGGTCGATAGCGGCATCGCCGCGGTGATCTCGGCAGCCGAACCGCCCTTGGGGCTCACCGCGCGCGCCGCCTTGGTGCTGTTGTGCGGTGGTGGTGTCGGCGTGCTCGCATGGTTCGCGTTATTCCTGACCTTCGGCGGCCGCACGATCGCGCTGCGCCGCCCGGTTTCGGACGGCGACAACGCGCCCGTGCTGCGTCGCGCCGACGCGCATCCCGATGCGCCGGCGCGCCGTCCGCTGTTTGCCAATACCGATCTCGGCACGCCGTTCCTCGAAGTCCGGGCGCGCCCGGTGCACCGCGATGCCGACGACGTTGCGCCGCTGGTCGAACGGCCGCTGCCGGTTGATCTCGACGAGCCGCTTTCGGCCTATGATTCAAGCTTCCTGCGCGAGCCCGGGGTGCCGACGTCCGATCCCGACGACCAGCCCAAGCCTGAGTCGGCGTCGAGCGCGCCGCTGCCGCTCCCGCTCCCACGTCGCCAGACCTATGATCCGAGCGAACGCTTCGAAACCTTCCCGCTCGGCCCGATCGACGCTCCCGTCCCGGCGCGGCGCACGCCCAGCCCGATGTCGCGTCCGGCTCGCCCCGCCGAGAGCGCGGGCGATCCGTCGGAAACGATCCACGCCTTGCTCGACCGGCTCGAACGCGTCGTCGGCCGCCGCGACCCGGCTGCGGCCTCGCCCGAGACGATCGAGGGGGCGCTCGGCAGCTTGCGGCAAATGGCGACCGATCCGCGCTGACTCGCGCAATCGCCGGTGACGGGCGCATCGGTCAAACTTCGACGGTCAGCGCTTCGAGTGCTACCACGAGCTTCTCGTCATGCCGAGTGGCCGACAGGATGACGATGTCGGCGACGAGATGCCCGCGAATCGGCAGGTCTGCCTCGGCGAGCGCCTCCAGCCATAGTCCGCCCGTGGGATCGTCGTGCAGCGTTAGCGCCACGGTGTGACGCGCGCCGGCAAAGGTCGCGCTCGCCCAGCGGGTCGAATCCTGTACACACACGCTGACATCACATCCCGCCGCGTCGGCATGGCGTTCTAGCGCACGCCGGAGCAGCGTCGCGGCATCGGGGCCGCGGCTCACCGCGACACCCGCTGGTCGGCGAGGAACGCCTCGATCCGGCGGACCATACGGGCACCCGGTTCGCGGCCGCGGCGCAAGTCGCGCACGAGGCGGGGGTCGCGCACCGCGAGCCGCCCGAACGTGGTTGGCGGCATCGCGCTCGCCCTCAGATAACGGTCGATCTTCTGCAACACGGACATGGCGGTCTCCTCACGATTCGTCGGCGCCGATGGGCTTGGTGTTCACGATCTGTTCTATTTTCCAACTTGTCTAGGAAAATTCCTATGGCTATCATGGCGACGATGGAGGCTTCCGATCCTCGCGCGCGGCTCGCCGCGCTGATCGACGCGCACGGCGTCAGCTATGCCGCGCTGTCGCGGATGCTTCGCCGCAACGAGGCGTATCTCCAGCAATATGTCCGCCGCGGCACGCCACGCGATCTGGCCGAGCGCGACCGCGCCTTGCTCGCTGCTTATTTCCGGGTCGATGCGACGGAACTCGGCGGCGTCGCGGCTCCGCGTATGGCGCCGATCCGCCGGCTCGATGTCGAGGCGTCGGCCGGCCCGGGCGCGCTCAGCGGCGATGCGCCGGGGGAGGGGGCGATGCTGCTCGACCCGCGCTTGCTCGAGTCGCTACGGCTCAGCGCGAAGGATGCGGCGATGCTGCGCGCGCGCGGCGATTCGATGCTGCCGACGATCGCCGATGGCGACCAGATCGTGATCGACGAACGCGACACGCGGTTAGGCACCGTGCCAGCAATCTTCGTGCTGCGGCTCGACGGCGTCGTGCTCGTCAAGCGCGTGTCGAAGGCCAGGGATGGCATGCTGATCGAAAGCGACAATCCGGCCTATCCGCCGATCACCACGACTGCCGCCGCGATCATCGGCCGCGTGGTCTGGCTGTCGCGCGCGCTGCGTTAGCGCCGCAGGTCGCGCAACCACATGACGAGCGAGATCGCCACGCCGAGCCCGAGCCCGATCAGGAAGCCACGCGTCGGGCCGAACGGCGTGAACAGGCCGATGCCGGTTCCGGCGATCGCGCCGATCGCGATGAGCGCACCGCCGGCAAGCGGAGTGCGGGGAGGGGATGAGCGGACCATGTCGAGCGCTGTGCCATGTCCCGCCGCAGGACGCCAGCGTCCCATGCTGGGAGCGATGGGGCGGCGCGCATGGAGGCGTTAACCTTTGTCTCGCGCAGGCTTAGGGGGATGTCGCGGACTGGCACGGACCGTGAAGCGAGCGCGTGTCCGCAGGTCCGCGGTCGCGTAACGTGCGGAGAGTGCATGGTTGTTCCCTATCTCGCGGATTGCACCGAAGTGACGCACGCGACCGATCTCATCACCGTCTTCGGCGGCGACGCCGGGCTCGAGGCCGCCGCGCGCGCCAATCGCAGCCGCGATCTCGGCAACTATCTGCACTTCTGCCGCTGGCGGCAGATCGAGCGCTTGATCGCCTTGCTCTCGTTCGACCGCGCGATCGGCACGATTCACTGATTGCGCCGCCGGGCCCGCGCTAAACCCCTGTCGTTCGCCCGGCAGCCGGGCTAGGACGGCGTATGTCGTTATCGGTCGGGCGGCGGCGCGCGTATCGGGCGGCCGCTGGAATTCTTTGGTGTGTCGGGTGCGGCGCGGCGGCGGCGCAGACGCGGCCGTCGGCGAGCCCGATCGCGTCTCCCGCCGATCCGGCGCCGCAGACGCCGCTCCCGCTCGATCCGCAATCGCCAATGGCACCGTTGCCGGGGCTCGGGGTCGACTGGCCCGATCTGTCGAAAGCGCCGCAGGAACCCGTTGTCGCCGACACCCCGACCGCGATGACAGGCGAGACGCGCTACAGCTACCGCATCGACGGGATCGACAGCGTGGCGAGCACGCTGCTGCGCGATCGCTTCGCGCAACTCTCGACGTTGAAGGCCAATGACGGGCAACCCGCCAACGCCGCGCAGCTCGACCGCCGCGCGCGCGAGGATGCGACCTTGCTGACGACGCTGCTGCGCGGCGAAGGCTATTACGACGCGCGAGTCGGGACACGCGTCGAGCCTGCGGCGCGGCCGCTCGTCGTGCTCGATGCCGAACCCGGCACGCTGTATACCTTCGGCGGCGTGACGGTCGCCGGGGTCGATGCCGCAGGCGAGAAGGCGCCAGCGCTGCGCAAGGCGTTCGGGCTCGATCCCGGCGACGCGGTCAATGTCGATGCGGTGCTGGCGGCCGAGACGAGCCTGCGCACCACGATCGGCGATCGCGGCTTCCCGTTCGCGATCGTCGGCGATCCGCAGATCGTGGTCGATCGGGCCGCGCACACCGCGACGCTCGACTTGACCGTCGTCCCCGGCGGCGCGCGCCGTTTCGGGGCGATCACGATGACGTCGGGCAGCGCGATCTTCGATGCCGACCACGTCCAGGACATTGCGCGCTTCGTGCCCGGCCAGCCGTTCGACGCCTCGGCGCTCGCCGATCTGCGCCGTGCGCTTGTCCAGACCAGCCTGGTGTCGAGCGTCAAGATCACACCCGTAGAGGGCAAGGAACCCGGCACGGTCGACATCGCGGTCGGGCTCGAGCCCGCGCCAAAGCACACCATCGCCGGCGAGCTCGGTTATGGCACCGGCGAGGGCGCGCGCGCGGCACTCAGCTGGACCAACCGCAACCTCTTCCCACCCGAAGGCGCGCTGACGCTGGCGGGGGTGCTCGGCACGCAGGAGCAATCGGCCAGCGCCACGTTCCGCCGCAATAACTTTAACGGGCGCGACCGGATCCTGACCTTCCAGACGGTCGCTTCGAACGTCAAGCGCAACGCCTATCAAGCACGCACGGTATCGCTGTCGGGGAGCCTCGAGCGCCAGACCAACATCTTCTTCCAGAAGAAATGGACGTGGTCGCTCGGCGCCGAACTCGTCGCTTCGGACGAGCGCGACGTGATCCTCGACACCGGCGCGCCGCGGCGGCGGACCTATTTCATCGGCGCGCTGCCGAGCGTGCTGAGCTATGACGGGTCGAACGACTTGCTCGATCCGACGCGCGGATTTCGCCTTAGCGGGCGCCTGTCGCCCGAGATTTCGCTCGAGGGCAAAGCCTTTGGCTATGCGCGGATGCAAGTCGATGCGAGCGCCTACAAGAGCGTCGCCAAGGGCACCGTGCTTGCCGGGCGGATTCGGCTCGGCACGATCGCGGGTGCGCCGCGCGATGCGATCGCGCCGTCGCGGCGCTTCTATGCGGGCGGCGGTGCGTCGGTGCGTGGCTATGGCTATCAGGACATCGGCCCGCGCGATCCCAACAACGACCCCGTCGGCGGGCGCAGCCTCGCCGAATTCTCGATCGAGGCGCGCGTCAAGACGTTCGGCAATTTCGGGGTCGTGCCGTTCTTCGATGGCGGCAATATCTCGACCGGCCTGCTGCCGAGCTTCGGCGCGCTGCGCTACGGCGCGGGGCTCGGCGTGCGCTATTATTCGAATTTCGGGCCGATCCGCATCGATGTCGGCACGCCCGTCAATCCCGCGCCGGGCGATCCGCGCGTCGCGGTCTATGTCTCGCTGGGGCAGGCGTTTTGAGCGACGCCGCGCCGCCCGCCGAACACGCTGCCGCCGCGGCACCGATCGCGACGGTCAAGCCGCACGGCGCGCTGGGGCGAGTCGTGTTCGCGCTTCTCGCCGCGCTGGTCGTGCTTGTGGTCGTCGTGCTCGGCTTGATCGATACCGGCATGGGGCATCGCTTCGTCACCGACCGGATCGGTGCGCTGCGGCCGGCGAATGGGCTGCGCTACAGCATCGGGCGGATCGAGGGATCGATCTATGGCCGCGCGAGGCTGATCGACGTGCGGGTGCGCGATGTGCGCGGGGTGTTCTTTGCAGCGCCGCGCGCCGAGCTCGATTGGTCGCCGCTCCACTGGCTCGACAACCGGCTCGACATCACCAGCCTGCGGATCGCCTCGGCGTCGCTCGCACGGCTGCCGCAGACGCGGCCAACCCTCAACACCGGGCCGATCCTGCCAAGCTTTGATATCCATGTCGGCCGCCTTGCGGTCGACCGGCTGGTCGTCGCCCCCGCGCTGGCAGGCGTCGAGCGGACCGCGCGGCTGCGCGCGCGCGCCGATGTCCACCGCGGCCGCGCGCTGATCGATCTGGCGGCGGTGGTGGCGGGGAGCGACGACATCCGGCTGCATCTCGACGCCGAGCCCGATCGCAACCGGCTCGAAGCGATGGCGCGCGTGCGCGGGACCGCGCGCGGGGTGCTCGCCAAGCTTTCGGGGTTCGGCAAGCCGATCGCGCTCGACCTCGCCGGCAAGGGAAGCTGGGCGGCGTGGCGCGGCAGCATGGTGGCGGACGTCGGCACAACGCGCCTCGCCGATCTCGCGCTGACCAATCGCGCGGGCACCTATGCCGTGTCGGGTGTGCTCGTCCCGGCGCCGCTGGCGCACGGCAAGCTCCAGCGACTGACGGTGCCGCGCGTGCTCGTTCACGGTGCGGCAATGCTCGCCGATCGTCAGCTCAAGGGGACCCTGTCGCTACGCTCGGACTCGCTCGATGTGTCGGGCGACGGCACGCTCGATTTGGCCAGAAGCGCGTTCCGCAACCTGCGCATCCACGCCGTGCTGACGCGCCCGAACGCGCTCTTCCCCAACATGACCGGCCGCGCGATCGAACTGCGCGCGATCCTCGACGGCCGCTTCGCGACGGCGGCGTTCGACTATCGCCTCACCGCGCAGCGTTTCGCGTTCGACGATACCGGGTTCGAGGATTTCCGCGCGGCGGGGCGTGGGCATTTCTCGAAGCAACCCGTGCTCGTGCCGATCCGCGCGACCGCGGCGCGCGTCACGGGCGTCGGCGATGTCGCCGGCGGGATCCTGCGCAACCTGACGATCTACGGCGTGCTGCGTGTGACGCCGCAGCTCGTGCTTGGCGACGATCTCAAGCTGACGTCGGACCAGCTCAACGGGCGGATCAATCTGCTGCTCGATCTGCGCGACGGTCGCTATGACATCGGCCTCAACGGCGGGCTGGGGCGCTATCGCATCCCGGGCCTCGGCGTGGTCGATGTGCAGACGACGCTCAAAGTGGTCCCGGGGCCCGGCGGGCGCGGGACGCGCGTCGTCGGGCAGGGTGTCGCGCAGATGATCACGCTCGAAAACGCCTTCTTCCGCTCGCTCGGCGGCGGGTTGCCGCGGATCGTCACCGGGCTCGAGCGTACGCCCGACGGGCTGCTCCATCTCAACGGCCTCGTGCTGACCGCGCCGCAGCTTCGCATCACCGGCAACGGGGTTCGTCGCCGCGACGGCACCTTCCATTTCGAGGGCGCGGGGCAGCAGACGACTTATGGCCCGCTGACGCTCAAGCTCGACGGCAAGATCGATCATCCGACGCTCGACCTGGTGTTCGCGCGGCCCAACGAAACGATGGGCCTGGCGAACGTCGTCGCGCATCTCGACCCGACCGATGCGGGATTCGCGTTTACCGCGCGCGGCGATTCGCGGCTGGGGCCGTTCAGCGGCAACGGCGCGATCCTGCTGCCCAAGGGCGGCGACGGGACGATCGCGATCGCCGATCTGGCGGTGAGCGGGACGCACGCCAGCGGACCGCTGCGGATCGTCCCCGGCGGGTTCGACGGCAAGCTCGACGTTGCCGGTGGGGGGCTCGCGGGCGCGCTGCTGTTCCGCCCGGTCGGCGGCAACCAGCAGATCGAGGCGCATCTCGATGCGACCGCGGCGAAACTCGCCAATGCCTTCGTGCTGCGGCGTGGGCATCTCGATCTGGTGGCGTTGCTCGATCCGGCCGGCACGTCGATCGACGCCAATCTGACGGGGGCGGGGTTGCGGCGGCGGTCGCTGGTGATCGGGCGATTCGCCGCGCGAGCGAAGCTGCGCGGCGGGACGGGGACGATCACCGCGTCGATCGCCGGGTCGCAGGGGCGGGCGTTCGATATCCAGTCGGTCACGCAAGTCGCGCCCGATCGCTATGTCGTCTCGGCGCAAGGAACGCTCGACCGTCGTCCGCTGACGCTGGTCACCCCCGCGGTGCTGACTCGCGACGGCGACGGCTGGCGGCTCGCGTCGACCGATCTGACCTTTTCGGGCGGCAATGCCAAGGTCTCGGGGCGCTTCACGCGGACCTCGAACGAGCTTGCCGCGACGGTCGCGCGGATGCCGCTGTCGATCCTCGATATCGGCTATCCCGGGCTCGGGCTCGGCGGCAACGCCTCGGGCAGCCTGTCGTACACGCAAGGGGGTGGCGCGGCGCCGACGGGCAAGATCGACATGACGGTGCGCGGGCTGACGCGCTCGGGGTTGATCGTCTCATCGCGTCCGGTCGATGTCGGGATTGCGGGGCTGTTGTCGCGCGATCGGATCGCGGCACGCGCGGTGGCGGAGACGGGGGGCAAGTCGGTCGGCCGCGCGCAGATGCTGCTGACCCTGCCCGGCGGCGACGATCTCGCGCAGCGCGTGCAGAATGCCGGTCTGTTCGCGCAGCTGCGCTATGACGGGCCCGCCGACACCGTCTGGCGGCTGACGGGGATCGAACTGTTCGACTTGACCGGGCCGGTCGCGATCGGCGCCGATGTCGGCGGGACGGTCGCCAATCCGCAGATCAAGGGCGTCGTTCAAGCGAAGGGCGCGAAGATCGAAAGCACGACGACGGGCACCGTGCTGACCAACGTCCAGACGACGGGCCGTTTCGGCGGATCGCGCCTTACGCTCGATCGCTTCGCCGCCGATGCGGGCAAAGGCGGGCATGTCACGGGCACCGGCGTGTTCGATTTTGCGGCGAAGAACGGGCTCGGGCTCGATCTCCAGGTCGAGGCCGACCACGCCGTGATGATCGCACGCGACGATATCGGCGCGACCGTCACCGGGCCCCTGCGCTTCCAGTCGGACGGCGCAGGGGGTACGATCTCGGGCAATCTCCGGCTCGACAAGAGCCGCTATCGGCTCGGCCAGGCAAGCGCGGCGACCGCCTTGCCGCAGCTCAACATCCGGGAGATCAATCTGCCCGATGGCGGGCAGGACGACGATGCGCCGCGAATGCCGTGGACGCTCGCGATCCGCGCGCGCGCGCCGAACCAGGTGCTCGTCACCGGGCTCGGCTTGCGCAGCGAATGGTCGGCCGATCTGCAGATCGGTGGCGCGCCCGACAATCCGGCGATCACCGGGCGCGCCGATCTGGTGCGCGGCAATTACGACTTTGCCGGGCGAACCTTCGCACTCGATCGCGGCAAGATCCTGTTTGCGGGCGAAGTGCCTGCCAATCCCGCGCTGGATATCGTGGCGAACGCCAACACGACAGGGCTGACCGCGTCGATCAACGTTACCGGACCCGCGCTCAAGCCGGAGATCACCTTTTCGAGCGTGCCTGCGCTGCCGCAGGACGAATTGCTCTCGCGGCTGTTGTTCGGTACCTCGATCACCAATCTGTCGGCCCCAGAGGCGCTGCAATTGGCCTCGGCAGTGGCGGCATTGCAGAACGGCAAGGGCGGGCTCGATCCGATCAACGCGGTGCGGCGTGTTGCCGGGCTCGACCGGCTGCGGATCGTCTCCGCGGACCCTACGACCGGGCAGAAAACCTCGGTCGCCGCGGGCAAGTACATCACGCGGCGCTTCTATGCCGAGATCGTCACCGACGGCGCGGGCTATTCCGCAACGCGCGTCGAGTTCCAGGTGACGCGGTGGCTGTCGCTGCTGTCGACGGTCTCGACGCTTGGCCGGCAGACCGCGAACGTCCGCGTGTCGAAGGATTATTGAGCGCGCGCCCCGATCCGGCGGGCAAGCGCGGCTGCGAGCAGGGCCGGCACTTCGGGCGCGATGTCGGGATAGAGATCGGGTTCGATCGCCTCGACCTCCATCAACGCGAGCTTGCCGTTAGCACTGCGCAGCAGATCGACGCGCGCGTAGAGCGGCCGCGCGGGTAGCGCCGCGAGCACCGCGTCTAACACGCCGCGCGCCTCGGCATCGGGCGCGTAGCGGCTGAAGCGACCGCCGAATTGCGGCTGGATCCGAAAGTCGCCCCCGCTCGCGACTTTCCGCGCAGCGTGGCTGAAGATGCCGTCGATCGCGAAGAGCGAGAGTTCGCCTTCCTCGGCGATCGCGGGGAGGAAGGGCTGGATGATCGCGGCGTCGAGCGGGGCGACGCGATCACCGCGCTTCACGCGGACGGTCTCGTGGCTCCCTGCCGAGATTTGCGGTTTCACCACCAACGCGTCGCACCCGAACGCGTCGAACGCGGCGATGACGCTCGCCTCGTCCGCGCGGCCGAAGCGGCTGGGGACAATTGCGATCCCCGCCGCCTCGAGCGCGAGCAGATACGTCTTGCGCGTGTTCCAGGCGAGCAGGCCCGGCGGATTGAACAGCGGCCGCTCGTCGGGCCACGCCGCCAGCACTGCGTCCCAGCGCGTCACGTCGAAATGATAGCCCCAGGCGAACAGCGCGAGCGCCGCATCGCCATCGCCGGGGCCCAAATCCCACGGCCGCGGTGCCAGCGCCATGCCCGCAGCGGCAAACGCCGCACGGTATGGCGCGAGCGCCGCCGCCGCCGCCGCATCGTACGGACTGCCGCTCACCGGCATCAGCACGTCGATGCGGCGTGTCATGCGCGTCAGGCCGGTTCGCCGATCACCGTCTTCACTTCCATGAAGTCGGTCAGCCCGAACTTGCCGTTCTCGCGACCGTTGCCCGATTGCTTGTAGCCGCCGAACGGCGCGTTGCCGTCGGGGCTCCACGAGTTGATCGTGACGAGCCCGGCGCGCAGCCGCGGCGCGACCTTGGCGGCCTTGGCAGGATCGCCCGAGATCGTCGCCGACAGGCCGTAGGGCGTGCCGTTGGCGATCTTCACCGCCTCGTCCTCGGTGTCGTAGGCGATCATCGTCGCGACGGGGCCGAACACTTCCTCCTGTGCGATGCGCATGTCGGGGGTCACGTCGGTGAACAGCGTCGGCTTGATGAAATACCCCGAATTGCGTCCGTCGGGCCGACCCGTGCCGCCGGTGACGAGCGTCGCGCCCTCGTCGATCGCCGACTGGATCAGGCCCTGGATCTTCTCGTACTGCGCCTTGTTGACGACCGGGCCGATATGCGCGCCCATCACGGCGGGGTCGCCGACTGCGGTGCCTTCCATCATCGCCTTGACGATGCCAGTTGCCTCGGCGACCTGGCTGGTGTGGACAAGCAGCCGCGTCGGGGCGATGCAGCTCTGCCCCGAATTGGCGAGCACACCCTGGACCGTCGGCGGCAGCACCGCGGCGAGATCGGCGCCTTCGAGCACGAGATTGGCCGCCTTGCCGCCAAGCTCCTGATGCACGCGCTTGACCGTCGCCGCGGCCGACTGCGCGATCGCGATCCCTGCGCGGGTCGACCCGGTGAAGCTCACCATGTCGACGTCGGGGTGCGCCGACAGCGCCGAACCGACGCCCTTGCCATCGCCGTTGACGAGGTTGAACACGCCCGGCGGCACGCCTGCCGCATCGAGGATCTCGGCGAGGATCACCGCGCAGCCGGGCGATTCCTCCGAAGGCTTGAGGATCATCGTGTCGCCCGCCGCCAGCGCCGGCGCGACCTTGGCGGTGACCTGGTTGAGCGGCCAGTTCCACGGCGTGATCATCGCGACGACGCCGAGCGGCTCGTGCACCACCTTGGCACGGCCGAGCTTCTGCTCGAACTCGAAGCTGTTGAGCGCCTTCAGCGTCGAGATGAAATGCCCGAGCCCGGCGGGAACCTGCGCCGCGGTCGCAAAGCCGATCGGTGCGCCCATCTCGCTGCTCACCGCGAAGGCGAGGTCGGGGATGCGCTTCTTGTACTCCTCGATGATCCGCTCGAGCAGCGCCGCGCGCTCGGCGACGGTCGTCTGCGAATAGCTGTCGAACGCGGTGCGTGCGGCAGCGACCGCGGCGTCGACGTCGGCGGCGGTGCCGAGCGTGATCTCGGTGCAGGGCTGTTCGGTCGCGGGGTCGATCACGTCGTGCCGCGTGCCGCCCTGGCTCTCGACCCAGGCACCATTGATATACTGTTTGAGATAGCTCTTCATCGCCGCTCTCCACGTTTCTGGTTTCTGCTAGGAGGGGTAGATGGCGCGCTGCGAGATCGGTTGCAACCCGAAACGCAGATCGTCGGTTGAGCTGTTCCCGCGAGGAGACGACGCATGGCACGTGCCGCAAGATTCGAGCAAATTGGTGGCCCCGAAGTGATCGAGTGGGTGAATGTCGATCTGCCCGATCCGGGCCCGGGCGAAGTGCGGATGCGCAACACCGTGGTTGGCCTCAACTACATCGACGTCTATTATCGTACCGGCGTCTATCCCGCCACGCTGCCGAGCGGGCTCGGGTCCGAAGCGGCGGGCGTGGTCGAGGCAGTGGGCGAGGGCGTCACCGGCTTCGCGCCCGGCGACCGGGTCGGCACCTTTGGCCCCGCGCTCGGTGCGTATGCGACGGCGCGTAACGTCACCGCTGCCAGCCTGTTGCGCTTGCCCGACGATGTCGACGACCGGACGGCCGCCGCGCTGCTCCTCAAGGGCTGCACCACCGAATTCCTGGTCGAGCGCTGCGCCAAGGTCGCGGCGGGGCAGACCGTGCTCGTCCATGCGGCAGCCGGCGGCGTCGGGCATCTGCTCGTCGGCTGGCTGAAAGCGATCGGCGCGACCGTGATCGGGACTGCCGGAAGCGAGGCTAAAGCCGCGCAAGCCAAGGCCGCGGGTGCGGACCATGTCATCCTCCACAAGCACGAGGACATCGCCGCGCGCGTGCGCGAGATCACGCAAGGCAAGGGCGTCCCGATCATCCTCGACGGGGTCGGGATGGCAACCTGGGAGTCGTCGCTGGCGAGCGCCGCGCCGCGCGGGCTGATCGTCAGCTATGGCAATGCCGGCGGCAAGGTGACGGGGGTCGAGCTCGGCGTGCTTGCGGCCAGGGGCTCGCTGTTCGTCACGCGCCCGACGCTGTTCAGTTACTATGCGACCCGCGAGGAACGGCTCGCGGGCACCGAGCGGGTGTTCGCGATGCTGCGCAGCGGCGCGATCACGCCCGAGATCGGCCAGACCTTCGCGCTCGAGGATGCGGCGGCGGCGCACCGCGCGCTCGAGGCGGGCGAGACGCGCGGGGCGAGCGTGCTGACGGTGTGATCAGTCGACCGTGGCGGGCTCGCGCGCGGCATCGAAGTGTCGCTCGCACAGCGCGCTGATCGCCTGGTTGAGCGCGCCGACCCGCTCGCGCATGTGGCGCATCATCGCCAGCCCGGCGAGGCGATATTCGGCCCAGTGCGCGTCGATGTCGACGCCGGCCCATTTGCGCTGATAGTCCTGATAGTCGAAGCCGAGCTTGATATATTCGGCCTTGAGCGTCCACACCGTCGCGACGTCGGGCCCGCCCGCGCTCAGGATCGGGCTGAACAGCGCGCGCTGAGTATAGGCGTCGAGCGCGTGCAGCGCTGCGGTGAGTTCGGTGCGGAACGGCGTGAGCACAACGCAGGCCCCGGCCTCGCGACCGCTCAAATACGGCTTTGCCCGATCGAGCAGCGTCAGCACGTCGGCGTGCAGCCGATGGAACTGGTCAAGCGGGGGGTAGATCCTCATAAGACCAACCGTGCAGCGAAAGTCTGAAAAATTTGCCACCGGCGCGCGGGCGCGATCGTCGCCGCGACCCGTGGCTCGCCCCGACCGAAAGCCGGTCGCGGTCGGTACGCGCTTGATCGCGCTCAACAAACCGTATGACGTCCTGTCGCAATTCACCGATGCAAATATTTCCGCCGCGCGGCGCACCTTGTCCGATTTCGTCGCTGTCCCGCACGTTTACCCCGCGGGGCGACTCGACCGCGACAGCGAGGGGCTGCTGCTGCTGACCGACGACGGGCGGTTGCAGGCGCGGATCGCCGACCCGCGCTTCAAGCTGCCCAAGACCTATCTCGTCCAGGTCGAGGGCGAACCCGATGCCGCCGCGCTCGACCATTTGCGCCGCGGCGTGCAGCTCACCGACGGGATGACGCGCCCTGCCGAGGCCCGACGGATCGACCCGCCCGCCTTGTGGCCGCGCGACCCGCCGGTGCGCTTCCGCAAGAGCGTGCCCGATTGCTGGATCGAGCTGACGATCGCCGAAGGCCGCAACCGCCAGGTCCGCCGGATGACGGCAGCGGTCGGCCACCCGACGCTGCGGCTGGTGCGCTGGCGGATCGGCGACTGGTCGCTCGACGGCATCGCGCCGGGGGAATGGCGCGAGCTGCCATACCCCGGCTGAATCGGGGGCTAACGCTGCGGCGGCTCAGCCCGGGTAGGGCGTCGCCTTGAGCAGGCCGGCGAGATGGGCGTCCATCCGCTCGAGCACGCGCTTGGCGAAGCTGCCGAGCTGGCCCATCCAGACGGGGCCGCCGAAGACGAGGATGTCGGCCGCGAGGATTTTAGCGCGGATCGCGGGCCAGGCGTCGCCGTCGCCTTCGTCCGAGCTGACGCCGGGCTTGACGTCGTGCGCGGCGATGCGGATCGTCTCGGTGAGCGTCACGTCGCGCTCGGCGAAAGCGGTCTTGAGCAGGCCGATCATCACGTCGGTCGAGGAGGCCTCGCTGGCGTCGGCCTTGAGCGTGCAGTTGAGGGCGATGGCTTTGAGCGCCTTTTGGGGGTCTCCCGGGGGCTGTCTCTTATACACATCT
>NZ_JASJVC010000023.1:0-53490 GCF_035019905.1 Sphingomonas sp. 10B4
AGATGTGTATAAGAGACAGTCCATGGCCCCCGCCGGCCCCGCCCCCGGCACGCGCGTTCCGCTCGGCAGCGATGCGCACAAGACCTTGTTCTGCCGCACCATGCTCGACACGCACGACCCCTATCGCCCCGCGCTGATCGACTGGCCGGTGATCGACGAGGAAACGCGCCAACGCATCGTCTCGCTGCCGATCTGGGATATCGCGGTCGCGACCGAGGGTCGCGCGGGCATGAACGTCAAGACGTACGGCGAGCAGATCGCCGATCCGTTGCTGCGCGACGCGATCGACATGAATGCGTATGAGGAGAGCCGCCACAAGATCGTGCTCGCCGACATGGTCACCTTCTACGGCATCGAGCTCCAGCCCGAGGAAGAGTATAAGCGCCCGCGCGATCCCGAATTCGCCTTCATGCGGACGGGCTTTTCCGAATGCATCGATAGCTTTTTCGGCTTCGGGCTGTTCAAGATCGCCAAGGACACCGGCTTCTTCCCCGAGGAACTGGTCGAGACGTTCGAGCCGGTGATGCGCGAGGAAGGGCGGCACATCCTGTTCTTCGTCAACTGGGTTGCCTGGCACCGCCGCACCATGCCGCTGTGGCGCCGACCGTGGTTCGAACTCAAGGTGTGGGCGGTGTGGATCGCGCTCATCTGGGAACGGATCGACATGGCCAAGGGCATGGGCGACGACAATACCAAGGCGCAGGAGAACAATTTCACGCTCAACGGTTCGAAGGAGCTTGGCGTCGAGATCGAATTCCCCGAGCTCGCAGCGATCTGCCTTGCTGAGAACGACCGGCGGCTGTCGGTCTATGATCAGCGGCTGATCCGTCCGAAGTTTGTCCCTGGCGCGATCCGGCTGGTGTTGCGCTTTATGGGAAAGAAGAAAGCTGTCACAGCGGCTTAACTCTTTCGGAGATGGCGATACGTGGCTGGGGTTGAAGGGTTCGCGCAGCGGCGCAGAGGCGCAGAGATAGTGCGGAAGCCGCGCGCGAAGCGTTTCCATTCCGCTCGGAAGAAGCAAGCGCGCTGCGCCACGAGCGCACCCCCTCCGCGTCTCCGCGTCTCCGCGCGAATCCTTCCCCGGCCAGACTATGCGGGCCCCATAGGGGCCCGCGATCCCGCCGCCCCAAACCCGTCACCCCGGCCCCGTGCCGGGGTCCACCGTGCCGCGCTCGCTCGGCCCGCAGGCCGCGCATCCCGGTGGACCCCGGGACAGGCCCGGGGTGACGAAGGTAGCCCAGCTCCAGGATCGGGCACACGATGAGCCGCTCCGCCCGTATCGGGCTCCTCCTCGCAACGATCGTCGGCCTCGCCGTTGCTGCGGGGACCGTCGGCACCGTCGGGATCGGGCAAGTCCTGGCCGCGATGGCGTCGATCGGCTGGATCGGCATGGCGACGTTCGTGCTCTGGTCGGCGGGCGTGCTCGGCCTGCTCGGCATGGCGTGGCTCGCGGTCGCGACCGACCAGCCGAGCGAGCGGCTGTGGCTGTTCGTCTGGGCGCGCACCACGCGCGAGGCGGCGACCGACATCCTCCCCTTCTCGCAGCTCGGCGGCCTCGTCGTCGGGGCGCGGACGCTCGCCGCGTTCGGCGTGCCACAGCCGGTGATCTACGCCTCGATGATCGCCGACATGACGACCGAGATGGCGGCGCAACTGATCTTTACGCTCGGCGGCGTCGCGGTGTTGCTGATGGTGCTGTCACACGCCCCGGTGCAACAAGGCATCGTCTCGCTCGCGCTCGGCGGGGTGGCGGCGATGATCGCGCTGATGCTGCTGTTCGTGTTCGCGCAGAAGCCGGTGCTGAAACTCGCCGGCTCGCTCGGTGCACGGATGCTCCCCGGATCGGTCGCGGCGATGGCGGCGGTGCGCGACCAGCTCGACGCGATCTATCGCGAGCCCAAGCGTGTCCTTCTCGCCTTCGCCTTCAACCTCGCGGCGTGGCTGGCGAGCGCCACCGGGGCGTGGATCGCGCTGCAGTTCATGGGCTCGCACGTCCCGCTGTGGGCGGTGCTGATGATCGAAGCGCTGATCTTCACGCTGCGCAGCGTCGCCTTCGCGATCCCCGGCGCGATCGGGGTGCAGGAGGCAGCGTATGTGCTGATCGGCCCGCTCGTCGGCCTGCCGCCCGCGACCGCGCTCGCGCTGTCGCTGCTCAAGCGCGCGCGCGACGTGATCATCGCGGTGCCGGCGCTGCTCGCCTGGCAGGTCGGCGAGGCGCGGCGCGTCGTCTCGTGAATTGCCCGACTTCTCGGGCGATCGTATAGCCCGGGCGATCCTCCGGCAAAGGCGACCCCCGATGCGTTCCCTGTTCCTGCTGTTCGCCCCCGTCCTCGTCGCCGCGCAGGCGGCGCCGATGGAGCACGCGCCCGAGACCTGCCCGACCCCCGCCGCGCCGCTCCCCGCCGAACTGGCGGCGTGGAAGACCGGCCCGAGCCTTGCCGCCGCGACTGATCGCACTACGCTCGCCCGCACGCGGCTGACGGTCGGCCGCCGCACCGAGCTGATGCTCGCGCCCGCCGACACCGTCCGCTATCCCTTCACCCCGTCTAAGCCGGGCGAGCCGACCAGCCTCGGCGGCATGGCGAGCTTCACCATCGCGCGCACCGGCACCTACCGCGTGTTGCTCGGCACCCCCGGGTGGATCGACGTGGTGAAAGGCCGCAAGGCGCAGACCTCGACCGCGCACGCGCATGGCGCGGCGTGCAGCGGCATCGCCAAGATGGTCGACTTCAAGCTCGTACCCGGTCGCTACGTGCTCCAGATCGCCGGCAGCAAGGCCGCCGCCGCGCCGGTGCTGATCACGCGTAGTCCCTGACCGGCGGCAGCGGCGCCGCGCGCAGCAGCGCGTCGAGCTCGGCCATCGCCCCGCTGCCTGCCGATTCGGCCAGCGCCGCCTCCAACGTGCGGTAAGCGACGAGCACCGCCGCCCCGGTCGGCGTGAGCGAAGCCCCCCGCCCCGCCCCGCCACCGGCGACGGTCTCGACCAGCCGCTCGACGAAACACCGGTTCATGCTGTCGACGAGCAGCCAGCTGCGCCGATAGCTCATCCCCATCGCGCGCCCCGCGCCCGAGATCGACCCCTCGCGCGCGATCGCGTCGAGCAGATCGGCCTTGCCCGGCCCCATCGCGAGCTCGTCGCCGCAATAGAGCTGCGCCTTGATCTTGAGGCGGCCGATCCGGCTCATCGCGCCAGCCCGAGGCGCGCGCGTACGCGGATCTGCATTGTCGAACCTCCTGGTGATGGCCAACCGACCGTGCAGGGTGTCGCTTTCAAAAGCAAAGCCCGTTAAGCGCTTGTGGATGGCGAAGGCGCACCCGTTCCATTCGATCCACAGCCACGGGCTGATCCGCGTCGGCGCAGCGACCCCGCGCGCGACCGTCGGCGATTGCGCCGCCAATGCCGCGGCGACGATCGCGCTCGCCGAGGACGGTCACGCCAAGGGCGCCGACCTGCTCGTCTTCCCCGAGCTCAACCTCACCTCCTACGCGATCGACGATCTCCATCTGCAGACCGCGCAGCAACGCGCGACCGAGGCGGCCATCGCCGCGGTGGCGGAGGCGACCACCAAGCTGCGCCCGGTTCTCGTGCTCGGCGCGGCGCTGGTGCGCAACGGCCGGCTCTACAATTGCGCAGTGGTGATGGCGCGCGGGCGGATCCTCGGCGTGGTGCCCAAGACCTTCCTGCCCAATTACCGCGAATATTATGAGAAGCGCTGGTTCGCGAGCGGCTCCGGCCTGCCGGTCAGCGACATCACGCTCGCCGGGCAGACCGTCCCATTCGGCACCGACCTGCTCTTCGCCGCCGATGATCTCGCCGATTTCGTGCTCCATGCCGAAATTTGCGAGGATTATTGGGCGCCGACCCCACCCTCGACGATGGGCGCGCTCGCCGGCGCGCTGATCTGCTGCAACCTGTCCGCATCGAACATCGTCGTCGGCAAGGCGCGCGAACGCGCGATGCTGTGCGCCTCGCAATCCGCGCGCGCGGTATGTGCTTATGTCTTCTCCGCCGCCGGCTCGGGCGAGAGCACGACCGATCTCGCCTGGGACGGCCAGGGCATGGTCCACGAACTCGGCGAGCTGCTCGCCGAATCGACGCGCTTCGGGCGCGAATCGGAGCTGGTGCTCGCCGATGTCGATGTCGGGCGAATCGCGCAGGAGCGGATGCGCGTCGGCACCTTCAACGATTCGGCGCGGCTCGCCGGCGACCCCGAGACGCGCTTCCGCCGCATCGGCTTCACGCACCAGCCCGATTTCGGCGACATCGGCCTGCTCCGCGACCAGCGCCGCTTCCCGTTCGTGCCCAACACCCCCGAGAAGCTCGACGAGGATTGCTACGAGGCCTTCAACATCCAGGTCGAGGGCATCCTCAAGCGCTTCGAAGCGGCCCGCGCCGAACGCCTCGTCATCGGCGTGTCGGGCGGGCTCGATTCGACTCACGCGCTGATCGTCGCCGCGAAAGCGATGGACCGGCTCGGCCGTCCACGCGACCATATCCTCGGCTTCACCATGCCAGGCTTCGCAACGAGCGACGGGACCAAGGACAACGCCTGGGCGCTGATGCGCGCGCTCGGCGTGAACGGCGCCGAGATCGACATCCGACCCGCCGCGCGCCAGATGCTCGGCGACATGGGCCACCCGTTCGCGGATGGCGAACCGACTTACGACGTGACCTTCGAGAACGTCCAGGCGGGCCTGCGCACCGATTACTTGTTCCGCCTCGCCAATCAGCGCGGCGGGCTGGTGGTCGGCACGGGCGACCTGTCCGAACTCGCGCTCGGCTGGTGCACCTATGGCGTCGGCGACCAGATGAGCCATTACGCGGTCAATGCAGGCGTCCCCAAGACGCTGATCCAGTTCCTGATCCGCTGGTGCATCCGCACGAACCAGTATGACGGCACGACCGACGCGATCCTCGAAGCGATCCTCGCCACCGAAATTTCGCCCGAACTGGTCCCCGCCGGGGCGGACGGCGCGATCCAGAGTACCGAGGCGCGAATCGGTCCGTATGCGCTCAACGATTTCTTCCTGCACCACGTCGTGCGCCACGGCATGGCGCCGTCGAAGATCGCCTTCCTCGCGCTCCACGCCTGGCGCGATGCGAACGCGGGCCGCTGGCCGCGCGATTTCCCGGCGGCGGGGCGAGTCGCCTACGACCTCCCGACAATCGCCGGCTGGCTCGAGAAATTTCTCCACCGCTTCTTCGCGACGAGCCAGTTCAAGCGCTCGGCGATTCCCAACGGCCCCAAGGTCTCGTCGGGCGGCGCGCTCAGCCCGCGTGGCGACTGGCGCGCGCCGTCGGACGGCACAGCGCGGGTGTGGGTCGAGGAACTGGCGCGCGGGCTGCCGTAACGGCGTCGGCGCTCAGCCCCAGCGTGTCTTGAGATGCGGCGAGGCGACGAGGCTCGCCGGACGCGGGATCGACGGTGGTGGATCGAACGCCCCGTCCGCCAGATACTTGATCGCGTTGACGACACCGGCATGCGAAAACGGCTTGGCGATGACACCGTGCGCGCCCGAGAAATCCGCCGGGATCTTCGAGACGTTCGCGGTCACGAAGATGATCAGCGTGTCGGGCCAATGCTGGCGGATATAGCTGCACACCTCGAAGCCGGTCGAATTGTGCGCCAGATGGAGATCGACGAATGCGAGCTGCGGATTGAGATCGTCGGGCAGCGCCTGAACGTCCTGCAGGCTGGCCGCCTCGGCGAGGACGCGATGCCCGCTATCCTCGATCATCGCCTCGATATCCATCGCCAGGAGCATCTCGTCCTCGACGACCAGCACGTCCATGGTCCGCGTCATGATCGCATCTCGGTCTTGGGGAAGGTGATCGTCACGCACGTGCCGGGCTTGGCGTCGCGCCACGTCGCCTCGGCATTGGCCTGCCGCGCGAGACGCGTGATCAGCGACGTGCCGATGCTCCGGCTCCGCTGGCTCGAGGGCATGCCAGGACCGTCGTCACAGATCTTGATGATCCCGTGATCCTCCTCGCCCTCGACCAACAGGCTCAAACTCCCCGACCGGCCATCGGCAAAGGCGTGCTTGACGGCGTTGGTCAGGATCTCGTTGAGGATCAGGCCGAGCGCCGATGCGTTCGCCGCATCGACGAACAGCGGTTGCGCCTTGATATCCAGATCGATGTCGCCCCGGCCGCTCGACCCCACCACGTCGGAAATCAGATTTTCCGCAAAGCTGCCGATATCGAACCGCGCGATATCGGACGATTGATAGAGCTGGCGATGCACCACCGCCAAAGCGTCGACGCGTTCGAGCATCGAATCGAGCTTGGCCGCGATCGACGGATCGTCGATCGTGCGGACTTGCAGGCGCAGCAGCGAGCCGATCATCGTCAGATTGTTTTTGACGCGATGATCGACCTCGTGGAGCAACAACGTCTTTGCCTCGAGCGCGGCGCGCAGATCGGCGGTGCGACGCTCGACTTCGCGCTCGACCAGCAGTTTCTGGTCGTTGATGATATTCTGCGCCTCGACGCGCTCGGTCACGTCGAACTGCGAGGCGAAGAAGAAGCGCACGACGCCATCGGCGTCTCGGACGGGCGACAGATACAGCGCGTTCCAGAAGGTCGTGCCGTCCTTGCGATAGTTCAGCAAGTCGACGTCGACGGCGTGCCCGTCGCGGACCGCCTCGCGGATTTCCGCGATCTTGGCAGGATCGGTGTCGGGCCCCTGGAGGAATCGGCAATTGCGACCGATGATTTCTTCGCGATCATAGCCCGTCAGGCGCTGAAACGCGACGTTGCAGAAAACGATCGGATTGTCGGGCTGTGCGGGGTCGGTGATGACCATCGGCATGCGCGTCGCGCGAACCGCAGCGGCGAACGGATCGCCGCGGCCGTGTTCATACTCGAGCACGTCGGTAAGATGCCAGTCGTCGCGTTGTCTCAAGATCACCTCCGGCGTCTAGCCGGATGGCTGCGCGCGGAATGTAACGTCAGTTAATAAAAAGCGTTCCTCACCAGCGCACTGGCGCAGACGCTATCGCGACATGCGGATCGCGTCGAACGGGGAGACGCCCCCCGTTCGCGCCGGACGCTTACTTGCGGCTTTTCCGCGCGGCGTAACGCGCGTCGCGCGCCGCCTTCTTGTCGATCTCGGCCTGGATCGCGGCCTGCTCGGCATCCTTGATCGCCTGCTCGGCGGCGGCGGCCTTGGCGAGCTTGTCGAGGCGGGCCTGTTCGAGCGCGGCCTTTTTCTCTTCGCGCTTCTTGGCTTCGGCCTCTTCCTTCGCTTCGCGCGCGGCGGCGCGGGCAGCGACGACGGCGGGATCGACCGGCGGCTTGGCCTTCAACTTCTCGAGGGCGCGCTGCTTGGCGTCGGCCGAGAGGGCGGCGCGGTCTTTGAAGGAAGGTTCTTTGTAGGATGCCATGTGGCGGGCTTTAGCCTTGTCTTGCAGATAAGGAAATGGCGGAGAGGGTGGGATTCGAACCCACGGTACCCGTGAGGGCACGCCGCATTTCGAGTGCGGTACATTCGACCACTCTGCCACCTCTCCGCGAGGTCATATGATGCCGTCTGTGAGGGAGACCCACGAAGCGGCACCGGTCGGTGAGCGGGGGCCACTAACGCAGTCGATCGGGGAGCGCAAGGCTTTGCCGCAGCATTCTCTTGTGCAGCGCGGAACAGGGCCTAAGTTAGACCCATGCACCGCACCCCGATTACCTCCCCGCCCTTCTCCGCCGAAATTCCGCTGGCGCCGATCAGCCACGCACGCTTCGCGATCGGCGACGTCGTGCGCCACCGCATGTTCGATTTCCGCGGCGTGGTGTTCGACGTCGACCCGGTCTTCGCCAACAGCGACGAATGGTATGACGCGATCCCGGAGAACATCCGCCCGCGCAAGGACCAGCCCTTCTACCATTTGCTCGCCGAGAACATGGAGTCGAGCTACGTCGCCTATGTCAGCCAGCAGAATCTGGTGCCCGACGATCTCGACGAGCCGGTCGATCATCCGGCGATCTCGGGGCTGTTCGGCGAGTATGAGGACGGCAAATACCCGCTGCGGCGCGAACACCGCCACTGATTCGCGCCTGCGCGTAACGAGGAGAAAGGGGCGGTGGATCGTGCGATCAGCCGCCCCTTTTCGTTGATCGTGTCGCAACCCAGGCCCGGGAGCATCGCTGCCCCCGGATCATGCTACCCTCAGTATTTGACGCGCAGGCGGGCGTAGTAGAACCCGCCGTTCATGCCGAACGGTCCGCCCGAGCGTGGATAGACCTGGCCGTCGTTCAGCCCGCCCGAAAGCGCATAGATCGGGTTGACCGGCGATGCCTTGATCTTGTCGGGGAAGGTGTTGAACACATTGTTTGCGCCCAACGTCAACGTGAAGTGCTCGGCAAAGGTGTAGCTGACGTCGAGGTCGAACAACGCCTTCCCCCCGAAGATCTGCGACGCCGGTGCCGTCGTTGCGCCGGCGGCCGGTGCGACGAGGTTGTACTCGAGCGCGTTCGACCATTCGCCGAAATAGTTGGCGCGCGCGTTGATCGAGAAGTCGTCGACCTGCCACCCCGCCGACGCGGTAATGCGGTGGCGCGGCGCGAGGTTGGCGATGTTATATTGCTGCTGCAAGCTGACCAGCGGCTGTCCGGTGGTCGTCAGCTTGATGTTCTTCGCCTTCAAATTGTTGTAGCTATACGCCAGCGTGAAGTTGATCGGCCCGCCCAGCAGCTTGGTGCGATAGTTCGCCACCGCCTCGATCCCCTTTGACGAGACGTCGAAGCCGTTGGTGAAATAGTTCACCACGCCGCCGAGACCGACCGACGCGAGCGCCGGCAGCGCCGTGATGTTCGCCGGGGTCACCGTGAAGTTCTGCGAGATGCCGATGCGGTTTTTGATCTGGATGATGTAGCCATCGACCGTTAGCGAGAGCGCGCTGGTCGGCTTCAGGACGATACCCGCCCCATAATTGGTCGACCGCTCGGGTTTGAGCAGCCCCGCGCCGTAGAATTGCGCGATCGCGCTCGACGTTGGATAGGTCCCGGTCTGCACCTGATTGCCGCCGAGGAAGTTCGTCGTCACGACCTGCGTGTTGTTCTGGCCCGGCGAAGGCGCGTGGAAGCCGTTGCCGACCGTAGCGCGCAGCGAGACCGCGTCGGTCACGCGGAAGAGCGCGTTCGCCTTACCCACCAAGACGCCGCCGAAGGTGTTGTAGTTTTCGTACCGGCCCGCAAAGCCGACCGTCAGCGCCTTGGTGATGTCGGTTTCGGCACCGACGTAGAACGCATAGCTTTTCTGGGTCGACACGCCCGCAAAGTTCGGGCTGGTGCCGCCATAGCCGCTGGCGGCCGGCGACTGGGTCGCGGTGACAGGCTGGACGGCGCCGTTGAGCAGGACCGGCACGCCGGCTGCATCGCGCACGATGGTGCGCTGGTACACGCCTGGCGCGACCAGGTCATAGAGTGGCTGCGATGCAAAGGGCCCTGCACCATAGGATTGCAGGTCACCGGTCGTCTTTTCATACCGCTCGCGGCGATACTCCGAACCGGCCGAAAGCACGATCGGGCTGTCGAAGCCGACTTCGAGCGGATAGGTGAAATCGGCGTTCAGCGTGATTTCGCTTTGGATCAGCTTGCCGAACTGAAAGCTCGTCTGGCTCTGCGGGCCGTAGGATGCCGACAGCGAGTTGTTCATCGACAGGTCGAGCGAGTTGCGGCTCAACGTCCCCGACAGGTCGTAGGTGAAGCCGCTGCCGGTCTTGCCCTTGAAGCCCAGCGTCCCATAGATTTGATCGACCTTACCGATGAACCGCGGCGTAAAGCCACCCGGATAGAGGCTCGCGAAACTGTAGGTCGCGCCGTTGTTCAGCGGGAATTGCGTCGACGCCGAATTGACAAAGCCACCCGTCGGGCAGGTCGCATTGCCTGCAGGGCAGGCCGTCGTGAAGATCGGGTTGAACGATCCGTTGCGGCTCAATGTCACAGTTGAGTTCGCCGTGCCATCGTTGCGAACGAACCCGCCATTCGTCTGCGACGGGCGATAGTTGAAGCTCTGGTTGGTCTCGCTATGCGCCAGGTTTCCGGTGAAATAGATTTGGCTCTGCGCGCCCACGTCGAGCGCCGCATTGGCGAACAGCTTGTAGCCATGGCCCGGCGAGGTTCCCCAGATCTGCGCCGGGTTCGGCACGGTGAGCGCGGGGTTGTTCGCCTGGATGGTGATCGCGCTGGCGCGCGTAACGCCGCGGCTGGTCTGGCCCTGGTCGTAATATTCGCCCGCAAGGCTGACGAAGCCACGTTCGCCGAGCTTCAGCCCACCATATCCCGAAAAGATCTTGCTTTCGCCGTCGCCGCGATAGGTCTGTCCGTAAAGCGCCTGCGCCTCGAAGCCGACGTCCTTGCGAATCGAATAGTTGAGCACCCCCGCCAGCGCGTCGGCGCCATATTGCGCGGTCGCGCCGTCGCGCAGCACTTGCAAATTGCCGATCGCGATCGCGGGGATGTTGCCGATGTCGGAGCCTTGCGACCCGAACGACAGCGCCGTGTCGGCACCGGTATAGACGTTGACGAGCGCCGAGCGATTGTACCGCTTGCCGTTGATCATGACCAGGATCTGGTCCGCCCCCAGGCCGCGCAGCGACGGCGCGCGCACGAAGGTCGATGCGTCGGAGATGGTGTTCTGCGGGACGAAGAAGGACGGAACGAGGTTGCGGACGGCGTCGAGCATGTTCACCGCCGGCTGCTGAGCCAGCTCGGCTGAGCTGATCACATCGATCGGCGATGCCGAATCGGTGACCGATCGATCGGTCCGGCGCGTGCCGATGACGACGATATCGCTCGGCGCTTCCTGCGCAACGGCGGCTCCCGCTGCGGTGGTCAGCGCCTGTGCCGGCGCCTCGGGCGCCGTGGCGGGTGCCGTGGCGGGTGCCGCGAACGCAGGTGATGCGCTCAGACCGGCAGCAAGTGCCAGCAACGAAATGGACTGTCTGGACATCACGGCTATTCCCCCTGTTTTGATAGATTTCACCTGAACCTACACCGTATCGTGCACCGCCCGGATTGGACGCGCACAGTCCCCCCTGCCGCTCAACCCGGCATTTACAGAAATACTATTCGACTTCAGACATGCGCTTCTTCAGCGAACACAGAGACTTCTGCGCCGCAGCCTGCACTGTGGAAACCATGCGCTGCTGGAGACTCTCCGGCACTCGTGCTGCGCCGGATTCGTCTTCGCCTCGTCTGTTCCGAATCGGATTGCGCCACAGGTCGTTTAGCGATGCAACATAAACTTCACGATCGGGCATCCACTCATCCAAAATAGGGCGATTTCGGCCCTACTATTGCGTTTGAGCAACGCTTTTGCAGCGCATCGCCCGCACCTCGGCGGTTGACAGCGAGCTCGCTCTCGCATAGCTGGCGCTTCTTTCCCGCGCTCGGCTTGCCGTTGCGTGGAGCACAGGTATTTTTGAAGGTGATGAGGGCCATGTTCGCAATCGTGCGCACAGGCGGCAAGCAGTATCGCGTTGCCGCCGGAGACAAGATCGTCGTCGAGAAGCTCGACGGCGAAGCTGGGGCGTCGATTACGCTCGGTGACATTCTGCTCGCGGGCGAAGGCTCGGAGATGGCATCGCTCGAGGGCCTGACGGTCACCGCAGAGATCATCGCGCAGGCGAAGGCCGACAAGGTCATCGTCTTCAAGAAGCGTCGTCGCCACAACTATCGTCGCAAGAACGGCCATCGTCAGCGTCACACGATCCTGCGCATCACCGCGATCGGCGACCATAAGGCAGCCGACAAGAAGTCCACCGAAGCAGCGGCGCCCGAAGCGTCGGCCGCTCAGGCGTAAGGAGTAATCCCAGATGGCACATAAGAAAGCAGGCGGCTCTTCGCGCAACGGTCGTGATTCGGCAGGCCGTCGCCTTGGCGTCAAGAAGTTCGGCGGCGAAGCCGTCATTCCGGGCAACATTCTCGTGCGTCAGCGCGGCACCAAGTTCTACCCCGGCGTCAATGTCGGCATCGGCAAGGACCACACCCTGTTCGCGCTGACCGAAGGTCGCGTGACTTTCCACCAGGGCAAGCTCGGTCGCAAATTCTGCTCGGTAGAGATGCCGGCAGCGATTGCCGCTGAATAACATCGGGTAACCGGACGGGTTGCCCACCAGGGCGACCCGGGACCGCGCAAGCGGACCGAACAAGGGAGACGGGTCGCCCCGGCTCCCTTTTTTCATGCTCCCTCCCCACCCATTGTCCTTCGTTCGTCATGCAAGACGGGCAAAGGGCGGCGACGAGGAGAGTATCGATGTTTGCTCGGACCCCGAGACTGACGCTGCGGCCCGGCTGGCCGGAGGACGCGGCTGCGCTGACGCAGGCGATCGCGCATTACGACGTGGCCTGCATGCTGTCGCGACTGCCCTGGCCCTACACCAAGGCCGATGCCGAGGCGTGGCTCACGCGCGCGCCGGGTGCGGACGAGGTCAATTGCCTGATCTTCAGCCACGAGCACGCCTATCCCGAACTGGTCGGTGCGATCTCGATCCTCCAGCGCGACCCCGGCGGCGCGCACGAGCTCGGCTACTGGCTGACGCCGAGCGCGCGCGGGCGTGGCTATGCGACCGAGGCGGGCAAGGCGATGCTCGGGATCGCCCGGTATGCGATGGGTCTCGACCGGCTGCGCGCCAACCACTTCATCGACAATCCCGCATCGGGCAAAGTGCTGGCCAAGCTCGGCTTCCGGCCGACTGGAGAGGCGATGCTCCACAGCATCGCGCGCGGCGCCGAGGCACCATGCGCGACGCTCGAGCTCGATCTGGCCGAAGAGGCGCACGGCGCAGTCTTCAGCCTGGCGGCTTGAGGCTGCGTCACCCCGGCCTCGTGCCGGCCGTCACGCGAGGTGCGCGGTGTCAGCGGTGAGCGCGACACCGCGGTCGCGCATGACGCCGGGTCGATCCCGACACGACGGGGCGTGGGGTCAGGCCGCGACCGCCACGCGCGGCAGAACCGCATCGGCATAATCGCTCTCGGCGAGTGCGATCAGCTTGCGGTCATCGTGGTTCCACGGGTGGAAGCCCGGCAGGAAGAAGGCGACCCACGCGCCGAGGATCTTTCGCGCCATCCCCGGCTTGCCGAGCGCGTACCACACGATCCCGCAATGCGCGCGTACACCCGTGATCCCGTCCTGCCGCAGCAGCTCGAGCATCCCCTTATAGCGTCCAGCGAAGAACTTCTGCGTCGTGCCGATCATCACCAGCGCCTTGATCTTCCAGCGCATCCAGCGACTCCAGTCGCGCGTCGCATGGAGCCAGGTGTCGTAGGCGACACCCTTATGCTCGATCTCCTCGGCGGCGTGCCAGCGCCACAGCGCCGCCGCCTGCTCGTCACCGCCTGCCAGGTGGCGCGGATCGGCAATCAGTTCGTGCGCCAGCATCGCGGTAAAATGTTCGAGCGCCATCGTCGCGGCGAGGCTCGCGATCGGCGGACGGCCCTTGGTCAGCGCGAGCGCCTGGTCGATATGCTGTTCGAGCAGCTTGGTGTCATATCCCTGGTCGGTGACATGGCGATTGAACGCGACATGCTCGCGCGTGTGGATCACTTCCTGCTTGATGAAGGCCTGGATCTCGGCGTGGAGCCGCGGCGGCGTGCCCTCGCGGAAATTGCGGACGCTGTCGACGAAGAACCCCTCGCCCTTCGGAAACGTCACCGACAGCGCGTTGTAGAACGCGGTCGCGAACGGATCGTTGTTGAGCCACCAGCGCCGCATCTGGACGCCGCGGCCGAAGCGCAGGTCGCGCGGGGTGATGGTGAGATCGGCGGGACTGGTTGCTTTCGCCACGAAAATCTCCAAACAGCAAGACAACAGGCCTCGAATTAAGCGTTACTTACACCAGTGTCAATAGTCCGCAAACGTCTCAGCCCCGAAGAATCGCGCGAGGCCGCGATCGAGGCCGCCCGCGCCTTGCTCGTCGAACAAGGTCCGCAGGCCGTCACGCTCAAGGCCGTCGCTGCGCGAATCGGGCGGACGCATGCCAATTTGCTCCATCATTTCGGTTCGGCGGCGGATCTGCAGAAGGCGCTGATCACGCATCTCGCCGATACGATCACCGCGCAGATCGGCGCCGCCGCCAAACGCGCGCGCGCGGGCGAGCAGGATCCGCGCGTCGTCGTCGACATGACCTTCGACGCCTTTGCGCAAGGCGCGGGGGCAATGGCGAGCTGGATGATCCTGACCGGCAACGAGGATGCGCTCGACCCGATCCTCGAGGCGATTCACCGGCTGGTCGACGATCTCGCCGCCGATCCCGACATGGTCGGCGGCAAGCCGATCCACGAGGAAACGCTGCAACTCGTGCTGATGGCGCTGGGTGATTCGCTGCTCGGCGGGCCGATGGCGAAGGCGCTCGGCCTGCCGCTCGGCAAAGCGCGCGAGCTCGCGCTCGAACAGCTGATATCGGCGCGCGTGGCGCTTCCCGCAGCGACTGGCTAAAAATCGTATCTTCGGCTAAGGGCCGCCGATGCATTTTCTAGACCAAGCAAAGATCTTCGTCCGGTCGGGCGCGGGTGGCCAGGGCGCCGTCAGCTTCCGCCGCGAAAAGTTCATGGAATATGGCGGCCCCGACGGCGGCAATGGCGGCAAGGGCGGCGACATCATTTTCGAGGCCGTGCCCGGTCTCAACACGCTGATCGACTTCCGCTACACGCAGCATTTCCGCGCACCGCGCGGGCATGGCGGCTCGGGCTCGAACCGCACCGGCGCTGGCGGCGACGACCTCCTCATCCGCGTTCCGGTCGGCACGCAGGTGCTGTCCGAGGACAAGGAAGAGGTGCTCGCCGACTTCACCGTGCCGGGCGAGCGCGTCGTCTTCCTGCGCGGCGGTGACGGCGGGCGCGGCAACGCGACCTACAAGACCTCGACCAACCGCGCGCCACGTCAACACGGCACCGGTTGGCCGTACGAGGAAATGTGGATCTGGCTGCGGCTGAAGCTGCTCGCCGATGCAGGTCTCGTCGGGCTGCCCAATGCCGGCAAATCGACCTTCATCAATGCGGTGACCAATGCGCAGGCCAAGGTCGGCGCCTACCCCTTCACCACCGTGCGCCCGCAATTGGGCGTCGTGAGCCGCCACAATCGCGAATTCGTGATCGCCGACATTCCCGGCTTGATCGAAGGCGCGGCCGATGGCGCGGGGATCGGCGATCGCTTCCTCGGGCATATCGAGCGCTGCAAGGTGCTGCTGCATCTGGTCGATGCGACCGAGGACGATCCTGTGGGTAACTACCGGATCGTCCGTGGAGAACTCGACGCGTACGGCGCGGGACTTGTGGATAAGCCGCAAGTCATCGGGCTCAACAAGATCGACGCCCTGGATCCCGCCGAGGTCAAGAAGCTCGTCACCAAGTTGAAGCGCGCGAGCAAGGCCGATGTCCTGCCGATGTCGGGCGCAGGCGGCACGGGGATCGAGGCGGTGGTCGAGCGGCTGATCGAGGAAATCGGTCCGCCCGAAGGCGCCCCGGCGCGCGATGATGATTCGCCGGGGGAATGGTCGCCGGTTTGAGACCGGTAGCGGGTATGATATGAGCAGGGCATGGCTACGCGTCCTGTCTATCCGCTGCTGACCGCCGAGCAATTCCTTGAAATCGACTTCGGCGATCTCAAGGCGGAACTCGACAATGGCGTGATTCGGATGATGGCGGGCGGGACGCAACGCCACGCTCGTGTGCAGAGCAATCTCATCGTAGCGCTCGCCCCACGTCTTCGCGGGACGGGCTGCGCCGCCTATGGACCCGACATGGCGACCAGAACGCGCGACATGTCGATCCGCTATCCCGATGTGAGTGTGTTTTGCGGGCGCGAAAGCGCTGAGCATGACGACGACACGTCCGCGCCCGACCCACGAATCCTCTTTGAAATTCTATCCGACGGCACGGCCCGAACGGACCTGGGGATCAAGCTCGCCGAGTATCGGGCGCTGCCGAGTGTGGATACGATTGTCTTTGTCGACATCGCGATCGAGCGCTTGCGCGTGATCCAACGTACCGGTCCCAACGGGTGGAACGACACCGCGCATAGCCTTCCGCTTGATCTCCCCCTCCCCGCACTCAGTCTCACGATCCCGCACGACGAGATCTTCGCGCGCGACTGAACGCGGTTGGCGCACGCCGCGCTGCGCGCTAACGCTCGTCGCAATGTCCGTCTTCGCCCCCGCCGCTTGCCCGCGCCTGATCGTCAAGGTCGGTTCGTCGCTGCTCGTCGCGCCCGATGCCACGGTGCGGCGCGCCTGGCTGGCGAGCCTCGTCGCCGATATCGCCGCGCGCGCGCGCGCTGGTCAGGAGATCGCAGTGGTCTCCTCGGGCGCGATTGCGCTTGGTGCGCGGCGCCTGAAGCTCCCCAAGGGCGGCCGCGCCAGCCTGGAGGACGCGCAAGCCGCCGCCGCGACCGGGCAGATCGCCCTTTCGCAAGTCTGGGCCGAACTGCTCGGCGCCGAGGGGCTGACCGCGGCGCAGATGCTCGTGACGCTCGACGATCTCGAGGATCGCCGGCGCTATCTCAACGCCTCGGCGACGCTCGGGCGATTGCTGTCGCTCGGCGTCGTGCCGGTGATCAACGAGAATGACAGCGTCGCCACCGCCGAGATCCGCTTCGGCGACAACGACCGTCTCGCCGCACGCGTCGCACAAGCCGCGGGCGCGCAGGGCGTCATCCTGCTGTCGGACATCGACGGGCTCTACGATGCCAACCCCAACACCAACCCGAATGCCACGCTGATCCCGCGCGTCGAGCGGATCGACACGCGAATCGAGGCGATGGCCGATGGCGGATCGGGCTCGGGCATGGGCTCTGGCGGGATGGTCTCGAAGATCGCAGCGGCGCGAATCGCGACCGCCGCGGGCGCGCATCTCGCAATCGTGTCAGGGCATGTCGAGCATCCGCTCGCCGCATACGACACGAGCGGGCGCGGGACGGTGTTCGTCGCCGAGAAAACCGCGCCGGCGCGCAAAGCCTGGCTCGCGGGCGGGCTGACCGCCAAGGGCGACATCACGATAGATGCCGGCGCCGCGGCCGCGCTGCTCGGCGGCAAGAGTTTGCTCGCGGCAGGCGCGACATCGGTTTCGGGCGGCTTCGCACGCGGCGATCTGGTCGCGGTGGTCGGCCCCGACGGGCGCACGCTCGCCCGCGGCTTGAGCGAATATGACATGGCCGACGCCGTCGCGATCACCGGCAAGCGCAGCACCGATCATGCCGCGATCCTCGGCTACGCGCCGCGCGCCGCGTTGATCCATCGCAACCACATGGCGTTGCTGTGACGCGCTCCGTCCTGCTGAAGGAATTCAATTCATGAGCGTTCTCGCCCTCACCGGCGGCACCGGCTTTGTCGGATCGCATGCGATCACGCTTGCGCTCGCCGCGGGACACGACGTCCGCGCCCTCACCCGCCGCCCGCAACCGCCGCGCGCAGGCGTCACCTGGATCGAAGGCGCGCTCGACACATACGACGCGCTCGATCGCCTCGTGATGGGCGCGGACGCGGTCGTCCACATCGCGGGCGTGGTCAACGCACCCGACCGCGCCGGCTTTGCCGCGGGCAATATCGCGGGCACGCAGGCGATGATCGACGCCGCGACTCGCGCTGGCGTGCAGCGCTTTGTCCACGTCTCCTCGATCGCCGGACGCGAGCCGTTGCTGTCGAATTACGGCTGGTCGAAAGCCGAATCCGAACGCGTCCTCGCCGCGTCGGGGCTCGACTGGGTCGTGGTGCGTCCCCCCGCGATCTATGGGCCCGGCGACATGGAGATGCGCGACCTGTTCCGCATGGCGTCGCGCGGCATCGCCTTGCTCCCGCCGGGCGGGCGTGCGTCGATCATCGCCGCCGATGACATCGCCGATCTGCTGATCGTCCTCGCCACGAACGCAACGCCGCGGCTGATCCTCGAACCCGACGACGGCCGCCCCAATGGGTGGAGCCATGCCGAGATGGCCCGGGCGATGGGGGTCGCGGCCGGACAACACCGCGTGCTGCCGATCGCGCTCCCCAAGGCGATCCTGACGCTCGGCGCGAAACTCGATGGCGCGTTTCGCGGCAAGGGTGCCAAGCTCACCGCCGACCGCGTCGGCTATCTTTCGCATCCCGACTGGGTCGCCGACCCCGCCAAACGCCCCGACCCCGCTGTGTGGCGCCCCAAGGTCGCGACGGCTGCGGGGTTTGCCGAGACGGTGGCATGGTATCGCGCCAACGGCTTGCTATAGGCTTGCTGCAAAACTGCCGCATTTGTGCGGCAACGACCAACAGAGTGATCAAGGACCGACCATGAGCGACCGCCAGGCCATTTACGATACCGTCACCGCACAGATCGAACCCTTCAACAAAAAGGGCGTCACGCTGAGCGATGCGACGACCTTCCAGGGCGATCTCGAATGGGACAGCCTGACCGTCATGGATTTCGTCGCGGCGATCGAGGACGAATTCGACATCATCATCACGATGAACATGCAGGCCGAGATCGAGACCGTCGGCCAGCTGGTCGACGCCGTTGCCAAGTTGAAGGGGTGATTCGATGACCGATGCCGGCCTTGTCGCAGAGAAGCTGCCCGTCGATCCCGTCGAGGTCGCGCCGGAACGCGACCTGATGTCGAAATTCGACGCGCTGATCGCCGAACGCCAGGCGCTGATCGACACTGGCGTCACCGATCCGTTCGCGATCGTGATGGAGCAGGTCAAGTCGCCGACCGAGGCGGTGATCGCCGGCCGCGACACGATCCTGCTCGGCACCTACAATTATATGGGCATGACCTTCGACGCCGACGTGATCCAGGCAGGCAAGGACGCGCTCGACCAATACGGATCGGGCACCAACGGCAGCCGGATGCTCAACGGCACCTTCCGCGACCATATCGAGGTCGAGGACGCGCTGCGCGATTTCTACGACGTGTCGGGGGCGATCGTCTTCTCGACGGGCTATATGGCCAATCTCGGGATGATCTCGACGCTCGTCGGCAAGGGCGAATACGTCATCCTCGACGCCGATAGCCACGCCTCGATCTATGACGGCTGCAAGCAGGGCAATGCCGAGATCGTCCGCTTCCGCCACAACGACGTCAACGATCTCGACAAGCGCCTCGGGCGCCTGCCCAAGGACGCCGGCAAGCTCGTCATCCTCGAGGGCGTCTATTCGATGCTCGGCGACATCGCCCCGCTCAAGGAAATGGTCGCGGTCGCCAAGAAGCACAATGCGATGGTGCTGAGCGACGAAGCGCATTCGATGGGCTTTTACGGCCCCAACGGCCGCGGCGTGTACGAAGAGCTCGGCTGCGAGGGCGATGTCGATTTCATCATCGGCACCTTCTCCAAATCGGTCGGCACCGTCGGCGGCTTCTGCGTGTCGAACCACCCCAAGTTCGAGGCGATCCGCCTTGCGTGCCGCCCCTATATCTTCACCGCGTCGCTCCCGCCTTCGGTCGTCGCGACCGCGGCCACCTCGATCCGCAAATTGAAGCATGCGCACAAGAAGCGCGCGCAGCTGTGGGAGAATGCCCGCTCGCTGCATGCCGGCCTGAAAGCGCTCGGCTTCAAGCTTGGCACCGAAACCTCCGACAGTGCGATCATTGCGATCATCCTCGATGACCAGGAGCGCGCCGTCGCGATGTGGCAGGCGCTGCTCGACGGCGGGCTCTACGTCAACATGGCGCGCCCACCCGCGACTCCGGCAGGCACCTTCCTGCTGCGCTGCTCGCTCTGCGCCGAGCATACGCCCGCGCAGATCGCGACCGTGCTCAAGATGTTCGAGGCTGCGGGCCGAAGCCTGGGCGTGATCGGCTGAACCCCCGCCCAGACCGCCGCTCGGGCCTATTCACCAGTTTTGCCATAGGTTAGACTGATCCGATGAGCGGGATAGTGGGCGAAGCGAGCGACGAGGATACGTCGCGGTCGATCTGGCGCACCATCACGCTGGTCGTGGTGGCGGCGCTGGGCGTGTTCGTGCTCGTCGCGCTGATCCTGACGCTCGGCGACGCCAATCGCCAGCGCGACCGTGCGCTGAAGCTGCAGACGCACAGCTACGAGGTGATGATCCTTTCGGCGAACCTGTCGGGAACGATCGCGCGCGCCGAGGCGTCGCTCGGGCGCTACGTCATCAGCGCCGATACCAATCTCGGCCAGACCTATTCGGCCGACTGGCAATTGGCCGGCCAGCAACTCGCGCGGCTCGACCGGATCACGCGCGACAATGCCGAGCAGCAAGCGCTGATCCTCCCGTTGCGTCGCGCTTTCGACGCGCGCGGCGCCGAGCTGTCGACAATCGCGCTCAATACTTTCTACAAGCGCAACGGCCAGGCGATTCCGCTCTATTACAAGGCCCGCCAATCGGCCTCGCTGAGCCAGATCGACGACCTGCTCGACAAGATCGGCACGCAGGAGCGCGCGCTGCTCGCCGACCGCACAGGGGATGCGATGCGCTCGGTCGCGCGCTCGAGCGGACTTGCCAGCACGCTGTCGGTGCTCGGCATCCTGCTGCTCGTCGGCGCGGTCGCACTCGGCTGGCTGACCGTCACCGCGCTCGGCCAAAGCGCGGTCGCACGCGCCGAGGCCGATGCCGAACGCGACCGCGCGATCGAGCTCGAGGCCGCGGTCGAGCGCGCCTCGGCGGTATTGCTCGCGCAGGAAAGCAAGCTGCGCCAGGTCCAGAAGATGGAAGCCGTCGGCCAGCTTACCGGCGGCATCGCGCATGATTTCAACAATATGCTGGCGGTCGTGCTGGGCGGGCTGGAGCTCGCCAAGCGCCAGCTCGGGGCCGAGGCGAGCGCCGCGCACCGGCATATCGACAACGCCACCGAAGGGGCCAATCGCGCCGCCGCGCTCACGCGCCAATTGCTCGCTTTCTCGCGCGAAGAGGCGCTGCGCACCGAACCGATCGAGCCAGTCGCGCTCGTGCTCGGCATGTCGGACTTGCTCGACCGTACGCTCGGTGACGGCGTTTCGGTCGCGGTCGATGCCGCGCAGGACGCCGCCTGGCTGGTGCGCTCGGATCGCCATCAGCTCGAAAACGCCGTGCTCAACCTCGCGGTCAACGCACGCGATGCGATGAACGGGCGCGGCAAGCTGACGATCACTGCCGCCGGGGTCACGCTTGCCGAAGGTGCGGTCGGGACGTGCCATGCCGGCGACTATGTCGCGCTGAGCGTCGCCGACAGCGGCTGCGGCATGAGCGCCGATCTGCTCGAGCGCGTGTTCGAGCCGTTCTTCACCACCAAGCCGGCGGGCAAGGGCACCGGGCTCGGCCTCAGCCAGGTCTTCGCCTTCGTCCGCCAGGCCGACGGCCAGGTCGGGATCGAATCGGTCGTCGACCAAGGGAGCATCGTGACGATGTACCTGCCGCGCTACCGCGAAGGATCGGCGGTCGCGCCGCGGGTCGAGACCGCGCCCGATACGGTGATCGAACATCTAGCCCTCGACATTCTGGTGGTCGAGGACGATCCGCGCGTGCTCGCCGCGACGATGGGCGCGCTCGAGGAACTCGGCCATCGCCCGATCGCGTGCGACGATCCGCTCGCCGCGCCGGGGATGTTGGCACAGGCCGCGCATGTCGACTTGCTCGTGTCCGATGTTTTGATGCCGGGGCAGACCGGCCCCGAAATGGTGGCGGCGTTGCTGCCGGCAAACCCCGAGCTCGCGGTGCTGTTCGTCACGGGCTATGCCGGCGAAGCGGGCGGCGAGGCCGAATTCGGCGGGCATCACGTGCTGCGCAAGCCCTTCACGCTGGTCGCACTCGAACGCGCGGTCGCCGCCGCGATCGCCGCGCGTGCGGCAACGATTCTAGACCGCCTTGCCGCCGCGTGATTTGGTAGCTGACGCGGCGTCTGCGGCTCGATATAGCCGCGCGATGCGGGTGTTCCCCTCCCTCCGGCCAGAAGCCCTTCGCCCCAGCTCATGAAGTCCATCGACCGCTATCTGGTGCGATTGATCGCGGTGCCGCTCTTTGCGACGCTCGTCATCTTCGCGATGCTGCTCGTGCTCGACCGCATGTTGCGGCTGTTCGATTTCGTCGCGACCGAGGGTGGCCCGGTCAGCGTGGTGTGGCGGATGCTCGCCAACCTGCTTCCCGAATATTTCGGGCTCGGCATCCCGGTCGGGCTGCTGCTCGGCACGCTGCTCGCCTTCCGCAAGCTTGCCACCTCGTCCGAGCTCGACGTGATGCGCGCGGTCGGCATGAGCTATCCGCGGATGCTGCGCGTGCCCTATATGTACGCGATCGCGCTCTGTGCGCTTAACTTCGCGATCGTCGGCTTCGTTCAGCCCGACGCGCGCTACAATTACGAGAAGCTGCGCTTCGAGCTGCGCACCGGCGCGCTCGGCGCGTCGATCAAGGTCGGCGAGTTCACGCATTTCGGCAACGACATGACGCTCAGGATCGAAGAAAGCCACGACAATGGCCGCCGCCTGTCGGGCATCTTCCTGCGCAAGGACGACAATAAGGGCGGCTCGATCGCGGTGACCGCCGAGACCGGCCAGTTCTTCGCGACCGACAATCCCGACGAGATCATCTTCCGGCTGACCAACGGCACGCTGGTGCGCACCGAAGCCAAGGTCGCGACGCCGCGCGTGCTGCGCTTCAGCAGCAACGACCTGCCGATCCCGCTGCCCAAGACCGAGAATTTCCGTGTCCGCGGCGGCGAGAATCTCGAGCGCACGCTGCCCGAGCTCGCGCGCATCGGCAGCGACCGCAAGGCCGACAAGGAACTGCGCGACACCAGCCGCGCTGCCTTCCACTTCCGCACCGCCGAAGTGCTGTCGATCCTGCTCCTCCCGCTGCTCGCACTCGCGCTCGGCATCCCGCCCAAGCGCTCGACCTCGGCGCTCGGCGTGTTCCTCGCGATCATCATGATCGTCGCCTATCACAAGGTGAACGAATATGCGCAGGCAGTCGGCGGGCTCGGCAAGATCGATCCGGTACTGGCGATCTGGATCCCGTTCACGGTGTTTGCCGGGCTGACGCTGTGGATGTTCTACACGATCGCCTATGTCCCCGGCGGGCAACCGATCGGTGCGCTCGAACGCGTCTTCTCGAAGCTCGCGAAATCTGTCCGCAAGCTGCTCCCCGGTCGTCGTGATAAGGGCGCCAAGGCATGATCTCGCTCGAACTGTTCCCGTCGCGCACCGTCTCGCTTTACATGGGCAAGATGTTCCTGATCCGCACCTTCGCGGTGCTGGCGATGTTCGTGCTCGTGCTCCAGGCGCTCGACTTGCTGAGCGAGAGCGGCCACATCCTGGCCTATGCCGGCAATGGCCAGGCCGAGATCACGCGCTATCTCACGCTGCGCATCCCCGAGATCATCGCGACCTTCCTGCCCTTCTCGGTGCTGCTCGGCACGATCATCACGCTGTCGACGCTCAACCAGAACAGCGAAGTCATCGCGCTGAAAGCATCGGGACTGTCGGCGCACCAGATCCTCGCGCCGTTGCTCGTCGCGAGCCTCGGCGTCGCGATCATTTCGTTCAGCTTCAACGACCGGATCGTGAGCCGCGCGACCGCGACGCTCAATCAGTGGCAGAAGGTCGATTACGGCCCGATGCCGATCGACCGCGGCGACCGCGCCAATGTCTGGGTGCGTGACGGCGACGATCTGATCCAGGTCGAACAAGTCCGCGGGCATGGCGATGCCGCCAAACTCGGCGGGATCACGCTGTTCGACCGCGAGGGCGGCAGCCTCGTCGCGGTCGTCTCGGCCAAGACCGGCGTGCGCGTGTCGGGTGGCTGGAAGATCGGTCCTGCGACGCGCTTCGACGTGGCGAGCGGCAAGCTGACCCGGCTCGCCTCGGTCGTGATCGGCCGCGACGTACGGCCCGATCAGTTCACGCTTGCGACGATCGACGCCAACGGGCTGTCGTTCGGCGGGCTCCACGCCGCGATCGCCGATCTGAAGGCCGGCGGACGCCCGACCAAGGCGCTCGAGGGCGCGATGTGGCACAAACTGTCGGGGCCGCTATCGTCGATGCTGATGCCGCTTCTGGGAGCAGTCGCGGCGTTCGGGCTGGCGCGCTCGGGCAAGCTGTTCGTCCGCGCGGTGATCGGAATGATGCTAGGCTTCTTCTACTTCGTCGCCGATAATTTCGCGCTGGCGATGGGCAATCTCGGCGCGTACCCGCCGTTCCTGGCCGCGTGGGCGCCGTTCCTGCTGTTCCTGATGATCGGCGAAGCGGTCCTGATCCGCACCGAGGAATAAGCGCCTGCCGCCATCGGGACAGGCGCGCGACGCCATTGCATCGTAGGGAATAGTGGGTCCCCGGCAATGGTCCGGGTCCGGGCAAGGTGGGCTCGCCCATGTGCAGTGGACCGGCCCGCTACTGGGCCCCGGCCTTCGCCGGGGAACGCGCAAGCCGGGGAGGCGAGTGCTAGCCGCGGCGTCCCATCGTGCTGCGCACCAGCCGTGAGACCAGCCCCGGCAGCCCCTTATAGCTCGCCTTATGATACGGCGAGTCGGGTGCGAGCGCAGCCGACAGGCGACGATGCGCCTCGGCCAGGCCGTGATACGGCACGCCTGGGATGAGATGATGCAGCGCGTGATAGCGCAGACCGACCGGCGCCCACAGCACGGGCAGCAAAGCCGGCGGCGGCACATTGACCGTGTCAAGGTATTGCGCCGTGACGGTCATCGTCTCCCCCTCATTCTCCCACAGATGCGCGACGAGCGTGCGGACCTGGTTGAGGACATAGGTGACCGACAGAATCGCCCCGAAGATCGCCGCCTGCCGCAGCGGGAGCACGCCCGTCGCGATCAGCACGATCAGCGTGATCGCCCAAACGCTGCACGCAATCTCGAGCAGCAGCATCTGCCGCGCGACCTCGCCCTCGGGCATGCGGCGGCGGAACGACGGGTTGATCGACAGCGACGAATAACGC
This sequence comes from Sphingomonas sp. 10B4, assembly GCF_035019905.1. Lineage (NCBI taxonomy): Bacteria > Pseudomonadati > Pseudomonadota > Alphaproteobacteria > Sphingomonadales > Sphingomonadaceae > Sphingomonas > Sphingomonas sp. 10B4. Next base: position 24,839 of record NZ_JASJVC010000023.1, read on the forward strand.
TCGATCAGCGTGCGGCGCAGACCCGGCACGACGAGCGACAATGGGCTCAGCACGCCGAAGCGGACCAGCAACGCGATCGGCGCGAGCAGCGCGGTCAGGATGAACACCGGCAACGTCCACGGCTTCATCAAAGCGAGCGGCAGATATTCGGGATCCTCGACCGTGCCGTAGCGCGTGCGGGCGTGATGAAGGTTGTGGACGCCCTCGTACATGAAGCTCGGCACCAACAGCGGCACGCCGGCGATCAGGTTCCAGCCCAGCCGGAAGCCGGGCACCGATGCGTGCCGCATATGCGTGATTTCGTGGATGAAGCTGCCCGCACGATACAGGCCGAGGATCGCGACCAATGCCGCAACGAGACCGAGGCCAAGCGACGGAGTCGTCATCGCGATCGCAAGCCCGGCATAACCGACTCCCGCCGAAAGCAGGAAGTCGGTCCAATAGATCAGCGGGCGTGGCGCGTTGAGATCGCGCGTCAATTCCGCAACCGTGCGCAACATCGCGCGATCATCGGCAATGCTCGACAGCGCGACGCGCGGAGCAATCGTTGGCGCGGCCGCGCGCTGGTCCAGGGAAATCGAAGCGTTCATGGAGTGTGCCATTGCAAGAAGATAGTGGCTAGACGGTGGCAAAACAGGGGGGAGCTGCGCGATTGCTTGACAGTGAGCGGACAGACCCGGAAGGGCGTTGACCGATCTTCTCGAGGTGAACCGCTCATGGCCCCTGCCCCGCTAACCATCCGGCCGATCGACAGCAAGGCCGATCGCAAGCGCTTCGTCGACCTGCCGTTTCGGCTCTACGCGAACGACCCCAATTGGGTTCCACCGCTGAAAGGCGAAGCGCTCGGGCTGATCACGCCCGAGAAGAACGGCTGGTTCAGCCATGCGATCGCACAGCTCTTCCTCGCCGAGCGCGGCGGCAAGGTCGTCGGGAGGATTTCGGCGCATATCGATACGCTCGCGCTGACGATGGATCCGTCCAAGGGCTTCGGCCCCGGGTGCGGACAATGGGGCCTGTTCGACGCCGAAGACGCGACGATCGCGGCGGCGCTGATCGCGGCGGCCGAGGGCTGGCTGCGCGACCAGGGCATGACGCGCGCGCTCGGGCCGATCAGCATGTCGATCTGGGAAGAACCGGGACTGCTGGTCGAGGGCTTCGATCATCCCCCGACGATCATGATGGGCCATGCCAAGCCCGAATATCGCGGCTGGATCGAGGCGGCGGGGTATCACAAGGTCAAGGAGTTGCTGACCTATGACCTCGACATCACCAAGGACTTCCCGCCGCTGCTCCAGCGGATCATCGCGTCGGGCGAAAAGAACCCGCGAATCCGCATCCGCAACGTCGACAAGACCAAATTCGAGGAAGAAGCCGCGATCATCCTCGCGATCCTCAACGATGCGTGGGCCGACAATTGGGGGTTCGTGCCCCTCACCCCGCCCGAGATCAAGGATGTCGGCGTCAAGCTGAAGCCGATCGTGTTCAACGATCTCATCCGCATCGCCGAACTCGACGGACGCCCGGTCGCGTTCATGATCGACCTTCCCGATCTCAACGAAGTGATCAAGCCGCTCAAGGGCAATCTGCTCCCCTTCGGCTGGGCCAAGATCCTGCTGTGGCTGCGCAAGCCGAAGGTGCGCACGGTCCGCGTGCCGTTGATGGGGGTGCTCAAGGAGCTCCAATCCTCGCGGCTCGCCAGCCAGCTCGCCTTCATGCTGATCCAGTACATCAAGGATGCTTCGGTAGAGCATTACGGCGCGACGCGCGGTGAAATCGGCTGGATCCTTGAGGACAATCAGGGGATGCGCTCGATCGCCGATGCGATCCAGTGCACGATCAACAAGCGCTACTGGATCTTCGAAAAGACGCTGTAGCGCAGGCGGTCGATGGTGCCGCGCGGGTCGCGGCACCATCCGATCGGTCAGTCGGCCTTGGCGAGCGGATCGACACCCTCGTCGGCAAGCCAGTCGGCGCGCGTCTTGCAGGTCCGGCGTGGAATTCGCGAACCGGTGACCTGGTTGACGACGCAATAGCGAGTCACGCGTTGCGCCGTCGGTGCGCGCGTGCCAGCCTCGATCGACTGCGAGGATGGCGTCGCCGCCGGGCGCGCCTCGCCAGCGAAGGGGGCGGTTGCGATGCTCAGGGCGCTGGTGGCGAGAAGCAAAAAGATGGTCATGGTCTGTCCTCCGCAAAGTTCGCGAGTTCCGCTGAACGGCTCGCGACTGAAGCAGTGCATTAGTCATGCCGAACACTTAACAGACTGATTTAGATAGCTATTTTTCGATTCTTTCATTCAGATGAATGGCCTCGCACACCAAGCTCCGGCGGATAATACCGATTGTCGGTGGCAAACCTCAGCGCAGCGTCACCCAAGTCGGCGCATGGTCGCTTGCCTTCTCGCGCGCGCGATACGCCTTGTCGACGCCGGCATCGAGCAGCCGATCGGCTGCCATCGGGCTGAGCAGGAGATGATCGATGCGGAAGCCGGCATCACGTTGCCATGCGCCTGCCTGATAGTCCCAGAAGGTCCACACCCCGCCACCCGGGTGACGCGTGCGCAGCGCATCGGTCCAGCCTTGCGCAACCAGCGTGCGGAAGCCGGCGCGGCTCTCTGGCTGCATCAGCGCATCGTCCTGCATCGCGCGGACCGAATAGGTGTCGTCGTCATTGGGAATGACATTATAATCGCCCGCGAGCACGACGGGCAGCTCGTCGGCAAGCAAAACGCGCGCCCGCGCGGCGAGGCGATCGATCCAGCGCAGCTTGTAGTCGAACTTGGGTCCCGGCTGCGGGTTGCCGTTGGGGAGGTAGATCGAGGCGACCACCAGCCCGTCGATCTCGGCCTCGAGATAGCGGCTGTGCTCGTCCTCGGGCTCGCCCCCGAGGCCGCGCTGGCGCTCGACCGGATCCTGCCCCTTCGCGAGGATCGCAACGCCGTTCCAGCTCTTCTGGCCGTGCCACAACACGCCGTAGCCCGCCGCGCGGATGTCGGCCTCGGGGAAGGTCTCGTCGCTGGTCTTGAGTTCCTGCAAGCACACGACGTCGGGCTGCTGCTCGGCGAGATATTCCAGCAGGCGCGGCAGGCGCGCCTTGATGCCGTTGATGTTGAATGTAACGATCTTCACGTGGCGCTGCCCCTTGGTTGGGGCCGGACGTTACACCGAGAAGCTGGAACCGCAACCGCAACCCGACGCCGCCTGCGGGTTGGTCACCTTGAACGCCGCGCCGCCGAGTTCCTCGACATAATCGACGGCCGCGCCGCGGACGAGATCGAGGCTGATCGAATCGACCACCAGACGCACGCCGTCCTGCTCGGCGACGGCATCATCGGCATCGACCGAATCGGCAAAGCCGAATTTGTACTGGAAGCCCGAGCATCCCCCGCCATCGACCGACAGCCGGAGGATCGGGGGCTTGCCTTGCTTGCCCGCGATCATCGCGACGCGAGCGGCGGCAGAGGGCGTGAGCGCGATTTCGGGAGCGAGTGTGGCCATGCCGCCAAGATAAGCCTTTGCAGCGCCAACGGCAACCAGCGCGCAGATCAGTCCGCCGCGGCAGGCCCGCCGACCGAGACCGGGATCGTCGAGATCGACTTGTCCTGCGCCGCGACGAGATAGTCGGCGGTCTGCAGGAACGGCACGGGGTTCACCGCGCGACCGTCGATCCGCACTTCATAATGGAGGTGCGGCCCGGTCGAACGCCCGGTCGAACCCATCAGTGCGATCAGCTGGCCGCGATGCACGCGCGTGCCCGGCTCGACCAGGATCTTCGAGAGATGGCCGTAGCGCGTCTGGATCCCCTTGCCATGATCGAGCTCGACCATGTTGCCATAGCCGCCAGCGCGCTCGGCGCGATCGACCATGCCGTTGGCGGTAGCGTAGATCGGCGTGCCGACCGGGCCAGGGATATCGACGCCGGCATGCATCGCGGCGGTGCCGCGGAAGGGATCCGAGCGGATCCCGTAATTGCTGGTGTAATTGAGATGCGCGACGGGCTGCGCCGAGGGGATCGCGATCACGCCCTGCTGGAGCGTGTCGAGCTTCTTCCACGTCATGAACAGCGAGCGGAACTGCGTGTCGGCGCGTAGGTCGGCTTCGGTCGCGGCGCTGTCGGCGGCTTCGTACGGGCCACCCATTGCGGGCTGCTTGGCGACGATCCGCGCCGGGTTGAGCCCGAGGCTGCGGACATGCGCGACAGCCTTTGCAAAGCGCTGGTCGACGACACGGCGCGCCTGCACCGCGACCGCGACTTGCTGCAGTTCGATCTTCTTGAGCGGCGCGACGACATCGGCGGCGAGCGCATCGGCCTTGGGGTCAACGCTAGGGGTAGGCTTGGTCAGTGCAGCGACATCGCCCTTGCCCGACACGACCGCGACGAGCAGCGCCTGGCGCTGGTCGATCCGCGCGGCGTGCGCCTGTGCCGCGGCTTTGATCGTCGCGACGTCGGCCTGCATCTTGCTGACGCGAATGCGCAGCTGCGCGACCTTGGCTTCGGGCGAGAGCGGCGCATCGACGATACCGCTCATCGCTGCGGCGCCGACCGCGGCCTGCGCCACGCCGTAAGCCGAGAAGCACAGCGTCACGCCAGCGACACCCGCCATCATCGCCTGCGCACGACCGCCCAGGCTGAAGCGCTTGAGATCACGTCCGTCATGGAAGATGAAATCGCGGGTCTTGAAATATGCCTTCAGACGCGACGCAAGTCGCACACCAGACTCGATCGAAATTCGGTTCATTGGACCCCGGCGATCAAATTGCGTTTGCCGGATAATGCCAGCGCCCGCCCCACTTTCGATCCGGCTACAACCCCCTGCACCCGGACACGCAGTGTGTGACCGATAGCGCGCGTGTCACGCAAGGGCTGGATAGGTCCGGCGCGGCCAAGCGGCTGATCGCCACGGCGAGTCGTTTAGCGCATCGTAAAAATACTGATGGAATCGACAGATGCGGGGAACCGTCACGCGATTGCGCGAACCGCCTCGAGCACTTCGGCGACATGGCCGGGCACGCGCACCTTGCGCCAGGCGCGCACGAGCACGCCCTTCGCATCGAACAGGAACGTCGCGCGCTCGATCCCCATATAGGTCTTGCCGTACATCTGCTTCTCGACCCACACACCGAACGCCTCGAGCACGACCGCGTCCTCGTCGCTCGCCAGCGGTACCGCAAGATCATATTTGGCGATGAACTTCTGGTGCTTCGCGGGCGTGTCCCGCGATACCCCGAGCACGTCTGCGCCGAGCGCATCGAAATCCGCCTGATGCGCGCTGAAATCCTGTGCTTCGCGAGTACACCCGCTCGTATCGTCCTTGGGGTAGAAATAGAGCACGAAGATCCGGCCGACCCGGTCGCGCAAGGCGGTTTGCGCGCCGTCGGGCAGGACGAGGTCGAGATCCGGCAGCGAATCGCCCACATCGACGGTCGTCTGGGTGGTCGTCATGGTGTTGGTTCCTCAACATGCTTGAGCCAGGCGGATACCTCCTGCCGCGTCGTCTCGAGCGAGGCAACCACCGCGGGCCAATCCGTCATGCCGAGCGCCTGCGCGACGAGCGCTTGCGTCGCGGAGCACGGCGCACGCGCATCGGGCGCGACCAGCCGCAGCGTGACGAGCAGCCGCGTCAGCAGATCGTGCGCGGGGAGCATCGCCGCGGGCGCCAGACCCGCCGCGTCCAGCGCAGCGATCGCGCGGCGCAGATTGGGATCGAGCCCCTGCCCGCTTTGCAGCTGCACCATGTGCACCGCGAATTCGAGATCGACGAGCCCGCCGGGAAGCAGTTTGGCATCGAGCGGCCCGAGCGGCGGCTTGTGCGCGGCCATGTCGGCGCGCATCTTCGTCCCCTCGGCGACGACGTCGCGCCGTGGTCGATCACCGCGCAGCACCGCGCCGACGATCGCCGAAACCGCCGCCTCGGCGTGAGCACTTCCGAACACGCACCGCGCGCGCGCGAGCGCCATATGCTCCCACGTCCACGCGCTTTCGCGCTGGTAGCGCGCGAACCCGTCGAGCGAGACGCTGAGCGGCCCTTGCGTCCCCGACGGGCGCAACCGCGTATCGACCTCGTAGAGCGGTCCCGATGCGGTGGGCACCGACAGTGCGGCGCTGATCCGTTGCGCCAGCCGATTGTAATACAGCACCGCGCCGAGTGGCTTGGCGCCGTCGGATTCGGCGAGATAATCGCCGGTGAAGAGATAGATCAGGTCGAGGTCCGACGCGTGCGTCAGCGCCCCGCCGCCCATCCGGCCGAGCGCGAGAATGACCAGCTCGCTGCCCGGCACATGGCCATGCGCGAGCGCAAACTCGGCGATCGTCGCGGTGGCGAGCACGCGGATCGCGGCCTCGGCGACGCGCGCATAGCCGGCCGAGACGATCAGCGGATCCGACACGCCCGCGATGATCTGCGTGCCGAGCGCGAAGCGCTTTTCGCCCACGACTCGGCGAACATGATCGAGCTGCGCCTGATAATCCGCGCCGCCGCGCATCTCGCCCGCGAGCGTGGCGACATCCTCGACCGGATCGAGCGCAGTCGCGTCGATCAGCCCGTCGATCAGCTCGGGCCGCCGCGCGAGATCCTCGGCAAGCGTCTCGGCATGGCTGAGGATCAGACCGAGCAGCCGCGCGAGCGCTGGCCGTGCCTCGAGCAACCGGAAGAAATTGACCGCGCTCGACAGTCGCGCGAGCATCCGGTCGAGCCGCACGATCGCGCCTTGCGGATCGGGCGCGCCACCGAGCGCCGCGATCAGGCCGGGCAACACCGCCTCGAGCGCCGCGCGCGCCGCCGGGCTGCGCAGCGCGGGGTAGCCGCCGCCACGCCATTGCTCGATTCGCTGCGCCGCAAGCTTGGTCTCGACAAAGCCCGCTTCGGCCAATTGCGTATCGAGCCGATCCCCCTCGAACGACAGCGCATCGCCCTCTTCGGGGTCGAGCGCGTCATAGCTGCGCACCGTCGCGGTGACCGCCGGGCGAAGCAGATCGAGCAACGCGCCGGCATCGGCAACACCGTGCAGCTTCGCGACGCCATCGAGCGCCTCTCCGGTCGGGAGTTGATGCGTCTGGCGGTCCTCGATCATTTGGACGCGGTGTTCGATCGTGCGAAGCAACGTATACGAGTCGCTCAGCGCCACCGCCTCGTCCGGATCGACCCAGCCCGCCGCAGCGAGCGCCGCCAACGCCCCGCGCGTATCGGCGACGCGCAGCGCGGGATCGCGGCCGCCGTGGATCAGCTGGTGGATCTGCGCGAAAAATTCGACCTCGCGGATGCCACCGCGCCCGCGCTTGAGATCGTAGCCCGGGCCGAACGCCTGCCCCTGCGCATAATGATCGCGAATCCGCCGCGAGATACCGCGAATCTCGCCGATGGCGCCGAAATCGAGCGCGCGGCGCCACACAAACGGCTGCACCGCGGCAAGGAAGCGCTCGCCCAGCGCGATGTCCCCCGCTGCCGCACGCGCGCGGATGAAGGCGGCGCGCTCCCAAGGCAGCGCCAGCGATTCGTAATAGGAAATCGCCGCATCGACCGACAAGGCGATCGGCGTGATCTCGGGCGACGGGCGCAACCGCAGGTCGACGCGCAGGACATAGCCGTCGCCATCCCGCGCCTGCAGGATCTCGACGACGCGCTTGGCGATGCGGACCGCGGCTTCCTCGGGCGCCTCGCGCGCGCGATGCGGCAGCGTCGCGGGATCGAACAACAGGATCGGATCGATGTCGGAGGAATAATTGAGCTCGTGGCTGCCCTGCTTGCCGAGTGCAATTCCGGTAAAGCCGATCGGGGCGGCGCCAGGCGTGCGTTCCTCGATCGCGGTCAGGATCGCGGTATGCAGCGCGCGATCGGCAAAGTCCGACAAAGCGCGCGTTACCGCCGACAAATCCTCGCGCCCCGACAGGTCGCCGATCGCGACTCGCAGTGCCAGCCGCCGGCGCTCCAGCCGCAGCCGACGTGCCGGGGGCATCGTCAGGTCTGCGATCTCGATCGTGCGCAGCGCGGGCAGAATCCCGCCCGCAAGGCTCTGCGCTAGTTCAGGCTCGCGTTCGAGCAAGACAGCGAGGAACGGCGACCAGCGCCTGGCGCGATCGACGGCTGCAACAACATCTTGATCGGAGACAGCGTTTTTCATGGTCGAGATCATGCCTTGAGCCAGGACAGGCCAAATAGCACGCAACTAACGGTGTGGTCGGCCGTTGTTGACATATGTCAAAGTCCTATGCCTCGACTGGACAAAACCTGCCCACCACGGCGTACCTCGTCGCGGCGCCGGCTCGCTCGGACATCATCTCGTCGGCGCTCCGCAGTGCGTATCCGCAAGCGCACGCAGCGACCGACCCGTTCAGTGACATCCTTGCGGTCCTCGACACGATCGACCTGCAAAAAGTGCGGCGCTGAGCGCGCGACACGACGGCTAGCGTCGCTCGCGGCTCAATTCATCGACTTCGCCCATGATCGTGTCGAGCGCGGACATACCGGGCTCGTTGCTGTGGGTGCGCCGCGATGCGAGCGAATTGTCGTTCATCACGGCTTCTAGGGCGACGCGACCACGCGCGACCCGGCTCTTGATCGTGCCGACCGCGACGCCGCAGATCTCCGCGGCCTCTTCATAGGCAAAACCACCCGCGCCGACGAGGATCAAGGCCTCGCGCTGGGGCTGCGGAAGATGCAGCAAGGCGCGCTGCATGTCCCCGAGCTCGACATGCTTGTCCTGGCTCGCCGGCGCCGCGAGAATCCGATCGGCGACTAGATCGTCCCATTCGCCCTTGAAGCGCGACCGGCGCATCTGGCTCAGATACAGGTTGCGAAGGATGATGAAAGTCCAGGCGCGCATGTTTGTGCCGGCCTGGAAGCGCAGCCGCGCCGCCCAGGCCTTCATCAACGTTTCCTGGACGAGATCGTCTGCGAGATCGCGATTGCCTGAAAGCGACCGACCAAAGGCGCGCAGGTGCGGAATGACCTGTGCCAGCTGCGCCTTAAATTCCGGGTCAGAGAGCGAAACATGCTCCACCACGGGTTCGGGCGCATCATCTTCGTCATGGTCGATCGCGTCGGTCATGTAATCCAGTCTCGGCTTTGCAGAGCTCAAATGGGGGCATCGGACATCAATGTCCAATACGACCGGCTAAGCGACTTTATCGTTGGGAGAAAAACAGCAGGACCGCGAAGATCACAATGATCAGGGTCAGCGATATGCCCAGCACGTACCGCGTGACATGGGGTGTCGAACCGGCGCGGGCATCTTGCTTGCTCAATTCGATCGGATCGTCATGGTCCATGCGCGCCCCCTGTCGTTGTGGTTCCGTATCGTATGGAACCCAACACACAGGGGCGCGAATGGGTTCCCTCAGATGACGGGAACGGTTGCCTGGTCGAAGAACAGCGCCTGGGCGATTGCCGCCTTGACGGTCGAACGCTGGAACGGCTTGGTGATGAGGAAGGTCGGCTCGGGCCGCTCGCCGGTCAGCAAACGCTCGGGGAACGCGGTGATGAAGATTACGGGAACCTCGAATTCGGCGAGGATGTCCTTGACCGCGTCGATGCCCGAACTGTCATCGGCCAACTGGATGTCGGCGAGTACCAGGCCAGGACGATCTTCCATCGCCAGTGCAACGGCTTCGTCGCGCGTAACCGCCACCCCCGTCACGTCATGGCCCAGATCGCGCACGATCGTCTCGATATCCATCGCGATGATCGGCTCGTCCTCGATGATCAGCACGCGCGCGCGCGTCTGCTTCTCGATTTCGGCAAGGGCTTCGGTGACGAGCAATTCGACTTCGCTCGTATCGACATCGATCAGATAGGCCGCGTCCTCGGGCGTGAAGCCTTCCATCGCGGTCAGCAGCAAGGCCTGACGCGACAACGGGGTCATCCGCGCAAGCCGCGCCCGCGCGATCGATTCCTGACCGTCGAGATCGCCCGCGCTCATGTTCTCCGGAGTCTCGTCGTAATTCGTCGAGGTCCAAATCGCCTGGAACATGCGATACAGGCCGAGGCGCGGATCGACTTCGCGTGGGAACTCGTCGGGAGCGGCAACGATCGCTTCGAGCGTAGCGCGCACATACCGGTCGCCGTGCGTCTGGCTCCCGGTCAGCGCACGACCATAGCGACGCAGGAACGGAAGATGGGGGGCAAGCTGCTGTCCTAACGACATGACTGTCGGGGTCTCCCTGAGGTAATGATCGGGGGACCTTGTGGAAGCGGCCCCCTGGCAATGCAACGCGTTTTCGTACCCCAAAAAACCGGAATTAAAATCGCGTCGAGTGCGGAACCATCGAACGCTTATTTGGTTTCATGCTGGAACATCGGTCGTTGCGATTGTCCGACAGTCGATCTACGAGCCGTTTGTTACGGTACCATATTCACACGACCGGGTCTTCCGGTGTGACCCAGGGGGACTGCATTGCGTTCGGGCGACGAATCTTCGAAGAAGCCGGTTGCGGCGCGCGCGTCCAATCCTGGTGCGAAGGTTCAAAGCAAGGACCGCGATATGGGTGCGGCCTTGCGGACGGTGTATCAACGCACTGTCGAAGAGACGATTCCGCCCGAGATGCTGGACTTGCTGGGCAAACTAGACTGAGCGTTGCATGACTGACATCGCTGGCGACACCGCCCCCCCTCTTCAGTCCGGGCGGATCGGTGGCGCGCTCGACCGGATCCCGACCGGCGCGAAGGTCTTTCTGATCCTCGGCATCTGTCTTTTGCCACTGGCGATCATCGCCTTCTTCGCGACAATCCGTACCGCACAGCTCGCCGACGAAGCCACGCGTGCGCAGATGCAGGTCACCGCCACCGAAAGCGCGCGTAAGCTCGCGATCGAGTTGGTCGGTGACATGACCGCGCTGCGGGTTTCGCTCAACGCCCTCGAAAGCGATCCCGGCGACGCGCCGAGCTGCGCACGTGCGCAAGGCGTTTTCGCGCCGCAAGCCGCGATGGGTACCCGATTCGTCATCTCCGACTCCACTGGACGCGTGATCTGCGGCGAGCCGCTTCGCGCGGGGGCAGCGCCCAGCGCGACCAAGCCGGGCACGGCGATTGCCGCGCATCTCATCCCCGGCCAGGGCCTGACGCTTTCGACCACAAGCACCAGTGGCCGGACCAACGCCGCCGCGTTTTTCCCGACGCGCGTGCTCGCCGCCACCGCGATGCCGAGCAACGCGCCGCTCCCCTATGAAGCGCATCTGGTGCTCGATCGCGACGCGCTTCTACTCCACGCCTTGCCGCCGCGGACCGCGCTCGAACGCCGCGCGACGATCAATACCGTCATCGGCGTGGGGTCCGTCGTCCTGACCACCGAAGTGCAGGGTGCGCCGATCACCTCGCCGGTGCTGGTCGCGCTGTTGCTGCCGATTATCATGTGGGCCGCCGCCGCCGGTATCAGCTGGTTCGTCGTCGACCGCCTGCTGATCCGCTCGCTGCGGCAATTGCGCACGCGTGTCGCGAACTTCGTGCCGGGCGAGGAAATCGATCCGGGCACGATGCAAGCCCTGCCCGCGCAGGAAATCCGCGAACTCGGCGAGACCTTCCGCGCGATCAGCCGGACGGTCGCAGAGCACGAAGCCGGCCTCGCCGAAGGGCTGGTCCGCCAGACCAAGCTGACGCGCGAGGTGCACCACCGCGTCAAGAACAACCTTCAAGTCATCTCGAGCCTGATCAATTTCCACGCCCGCGCGGCCCGCAGTGTCGAGGCGACGCAGGCCTATGCTTCGATCCAGCGCCGCGTCGACGCGCTGGCGGTGGTGCATCGCAACCATTTTGCCGAGCTCGAGGAAAATCGTGGGCTATCGCTGCGCTCGGTGCTCGGTGAATTGGCCGCGAACATCCGCGCGACCGCGCCCGAGGACGCACCGATCGCGATCCAGCTCGACATTGCGCCCTACCTCGCCAACCAGGACGTCGCGATCGCGATCGCCTTCTTGCTGACCGAAATTATCGAACTCGCGATGACGGTGAATCCGACAGCCAACATGCGCATCTCGATCGCCGCCGCCGATGTGGCCGATCGCGCCGTCCTGCGGATCAACTCGCCGGCGCTGGTCGACAACGACCGGATGCGCGCGTTGGTGGCGGAGCGCTATGGCCGCGTCATCGAGGGGTTATCGCGCCAATTGCGCTCGAAACTCCATTACGATCCGATGGTCGGAGCATACGAGATCGCGGTCGCGGTGACGGGGCGCGATTGATCCGCCCGGCGGGACCGAAAAAATCGCCGACGCGCATCTTTTCTCGGAACCGATCATCGCGATGGCCGTTTTGATATTCGGATAGCGAATTTATGCCCCCCCGCTCTCGCTATCCAAGACATGGGCCCGGACGCGCTACCCCTCCCCCCCCCGGGTCGCGCTTCCGGGCCCAATTATTTCCTGCACCTTATCGCCCCAAACGTACGGGCGCCGCGATAGCGTTGCGGAACGATTCCCCACATCGATCATTGGACGCATGAGGCCGCCAGCTTATGGCGGCCCCGGCATTTTTCAGGAGTATTATCATGCGTAAGGCTACCTCGTTCGCGATCCTCGCCGCCGCCCTGCTCGTCGGCGCGTGCAACACCGTCGAAGGCGTTGGCAAGGACGTGAAGTCGGCTGGCGACACCGTCGCAAAGACCGCCGACGGCGCAAAGTAAGCCGCGCTTCAGCAACACGGAAAAGGGCTGTTCCCGCGTTCGGGAGCAGCCCTTTTTCGTGTCAGTCGTATTGAGGAGCCGCTACGCGTGCGGCGCGAAGATCAGCTCTCGACGAGCTCGGTCGACGCGTCCTTCACACGCTTTCGCTCGGTGAACCAGATCGCCACGAGCGCGAGCTCGTACAGCGCGACCAGCGGGATCGCGAGCATGATCATCGAGCCCGCGTCGGGCGGCGCCAGCACCAGCGCGAGCGCGAAGCAGCCGACGATCGCATAGCGGCGCCCACTTACCAGCTGCTTGCGCGTCACGAGCCCGGCGCGCTCGACCAACATCAGCAGGATCGGCATCAGGAAAGCGAGCCCGAACGCGAACAGGAACTGCATCACGAAATCGAGATACGACGCGACCGAGGTCATCGCCTCCTGCTGCACCCCGCCAAGATTGCCTTGAAAACTGTAGAAAAAGCGCAGCGCCGACGGGATGGCGACGAAATACGCCATCGTCGCGCCGACGATGAACAGCACCGGCGTCGCGAAAAGGAAGGGCAGCAGCGCGCGCTTCTCCTTCATGTACAGGCCAGGCGACACGAACGCCCACAGCTGCATCGCGATGACCGGAAACGCGATCATCAGCGCGGCGAACAACGCCACCTTCAGCTGGACGAAAAAGCCGTCGAACACGCCGACCGTAATCAGCTTGGTCTGCCCGGCGAGCAGCAGCGGATGGACCAGGACGGTAAAGATCTCGCGCGAGAAGACATAGGTGCCGATGAACACCAGCAGGATCGCGACCAGGCAGAAAAACAGCCGCTTGCGCAGTTCGACAAGGTGATCGAGCAGCGGCGCGCGGCTGGCTTCGAGATCATCGACGGGTGCGTTCACGGATGCGCCCTAGGGTTATGCTCGGCGGTTTCGGGCTCGGCCGGGTGCGGCGCCGCGTCATGCGCGCCGGGGCCGGCAGGTTCGGCGATGACCGGCGGTGCCGTCAACGCCGGTGTCTCGACCATCATCGGCGGGGCATCGCCCTCGGTCCCGTCATAGCCGACATCGGCCGCGTGATCGGGATGTCCGGAAAGCGCGGCGCGCTGCGACGGCTCGGGCGGATGCTCGCGCATGATGCGCTCATTCTCCGCCGCCCACTTCTTTTCCATTTCCTGCAGCTCGGCCTCGCGCACCATCGTGTCGAAGCCCGAGCGAAACTGGTTCGCGACGCCACGCACCTTGCCGACCCAATGGCCGGCAAAGCGCATGGCCTTGGGCAGATCCTTGGGCGGGATCACCAGCAAGGCCACGACCCCCAGCAGGATCACTTCGGACGATGCGACATCAAACATGGCAGCGCGGTGCCGCTGATCAGATTTCGGTGTCGCGGATGCGATTGCCGTCGCGGTCGAACACAGGGTCCGCCGACGCCTTGGCTTCGATCCGGCCCGGAACACCATTGGGTTCGCGTTTCGGCTCGTCGTCCTCGGCCATGCCCTTCTTGAACGACTTGATGCCCTTGGCGACGTCACCCATCATGTTCGAGAAACGGCCGCCACCCAGGACCAGGATCGCGATCCCGCCGAAGATCAGCCAGTGTACAATACTCAAACCACCCATGATCGGTCTCCTAAGGTCATCCCTATCTAGTCCTCCTCGTCGGAAACTTCCACCTCCGCGTCGGAGTCGATCCGCTCGAAGGCGAGATCGACCGGGTCGAGCAGCCCCGCCGCGCGCAGATCGTCGATCCCCGGCAGATCGCGCCGGCTCGCCAATCCGAAATGCGCGAGGAATTCCGGGGTCGTCGCATAGAGCAGCGGCCGTCCCGGCACCTCGCGCCGCCCGGCAGGCCTGATCCAGCCCGCTTCCATCAATACGTCCAAGGTGGCCTTAGAGATGCCGACGCCGCGAATTGCCTCGATTTCGGCGCGCGTCGTCGGCTCGTGGTACGCGATGATCGCGAGCGTCTCGATCCCGGCGCGGGTGAGTTTGCGCGGTTCCTCGTGCGTACGGCGCAGCAAGTGCGCCATGTCGGGCGCGGTCTGGAAGTGCCAGCGCTCACCGCGCTTGACGAGTTCGATCCCGCGCCCGGCATAATCGGCCTGCAGCGTGGCGAGCGCGGCGCGGACTTCGACGCCCTGCAGATGCGTGCGGATCGCGTCCGCGGTCATCGGTTCGGTCGCGGCGAACAGCACGGCCTCGACCGCGCGGACGACCGGATCGGGTGCACTCACGCCCGCGGCTCGACGGGTGTGCGCAGGTATAACGGCGCGAAGGGCGATTGCTGGCGGAGTTCGGCCCTGCCCTGCTTGGCGAGTTCTAGCGCGGCGACGAAGCTCGAGGCGAGCGCCGATTTGCGGAACACGCCCGTCGCCGCCGGCGGGAGGAAGGTCTCGATCGTCCGCCATTCCATCGTGATCCCGAGCAGCCTCCCGACGCGTTCGAGCGCGGCCTCGAGCGTCATCACCTCGCGCTGCGCGACGACGTGCATGACGGGGCGCGTCCGCGCGGTGATGACGCCGTACGCCGCGATCAGATCGTAGATCTCGGCCTGCCACAGCGCCTTGCGCTGCGTGCGCAGTCCCTCCGGCGCGCCGCGCGCGAACACGTCGCGCCCGATCCGGTCGCGCGCGACCAGCCGCGCGCCCGCCTCACGCATCGCGCTTAGGCGTTCGAGGCGGAGTTGCAGGCGCAGCGCGAGCTCTTCGGGGTTGGGCTCTACCTCGGGATCGCGGGGCAAAAGCAGCCCCGATTTGAGATAGGCGAGCCACGCCGCCATCACGAGATAATCCGCCGCCAGCTCGAGCTTGATCGCGCGCGCCTCCTCGACGAAGCGGAGATATTGATCGACCAAGGCGAGGATCGAGATCGCTTTCAGATCGACCTTCTGATTGCGCGCGAGCGCGAGCAGCACGTCGAGCGGGCCTTCCCAGCCGTCGAGATCGAGCGTCAGCGTTGCGGGGTCTTCGGTCATTGCGCGAACGGTAGCAAAGACGCTCGCCGAGCGGCAGCCCCTTCTAAATCCTCACCTGGTACCGCGGCGAGGGGGAAGTCAGGTGAGCGCGAGCAACGCGTCGCGTTTGGCAATGAGCGCGGCGAAATCGCCGTCGCCACGCACCCCTGCCACGCTCGCCATCGCGCGATCGAGCCGCGCGCGCGAGATCGCAGAAATCTCCCCGAGCCGCGCGGCGATATCCTCCATCTCGTCCATCCGCCCCCAGCAATCGAGCACCAGGTCGCATCCCGCCGCGATCGACCCGGCCGCCTTGTCGCCGGCCGTGCCCGACAGCGCCTTCATGTCGATATCGTCGGTCATCAACAGCCCGTCGAAGCCGATCCGCTGGCGGATGATCTGCTCGATCACGACGGGCGACAGCGTTGCAGGGCGCGCCGGGTCCCAGGCGTCGAAGACGATATGCGAGGTCATCCCCATCGGCGCATCGCTCAGCCGCGCGAACGGCTGGAGATCGATTTCGAGCTCGGCATCCGTCGCGGTGACGGTCGGCAGATGATAATGCGTATCGAGCTTGGCGCGGCCATGCCCCGGCATGTGCTTGACGACACCGACCACGCCGCCGCGCTGCAGCCCGTCGAGCGTCGCCTTGCCGAGGGCTGCAACGCGCATCGGGTCTGATCCGAAAGCGCGCGTAGCGATCGCCTCGGTCGTATCGGGCTGCGCCACGTCGAGCAGCGGCAGGCAGTCGACGTTGATGCCGACCTCGGCAAGCATCAGCGCGATCGCTTCGGCATTGGCGCGCGCAGCCTCGATCGCCGAGATCGGCGCGACGTCGTAGAGCCGGTCGAACGCGGGGCCTGCCGGAAACGCGGGCCATTCGGGCGGCCGCATCCGCGCGACGCTGCCGCCTTCTTGATCGATCAGGATCGGCACGTCGTCGCGCCCCGACAGCGCGCGCAAGCTGTCGGTCAGCGCGCGGAGTTGCGCACGGTTTTCGATGTTGCGCTTGAAGAGGATGTAGCCGGCGGGATCGGCAGCAGTGAAAAAGCTGCGCTCGGCAGGCGACAGTTCGAGGCCGGATAGGCCGAAGATGACGGGCTTCATGCCACGGGCTTAGCAACAAGCGCGGGGCTTCGCACCATTCCGAATGCGACCCGCGCCATTCCTTCCGATACGTCACCCCGGGCTCGTCCCGGGGTCCACCGGGACGCGCGTGCTACGCTCCCAACCCTTGCGGCCCGGTGGACCCCGGCACAAGGCCGGGGTGACGGGTACCGCGCGGAGCCGTCGCGATCAGCCCCGCGGCACGAAGCAGGCCTGCCCCGCCGCCGCCAGCTTCGCGCACAGGCTCGTGGCCTGGCCCGCGCTGCCGGCATTGACGCGCAGGCGATAGACGGTCTTGCCGCCAACCTGCGCCGCCTGGACCGACTTGCCCATCGGCGCGAGATCGGCATGCTTTTTCGAGATCGCGCGCCAATTCGTATCGGCTTCGGCCTCGCTGCCGAACGACCCGAGCTGCACCAGCGCGCCGCCCGACGCCTTTTCGGCCGACGGGATCTTGGCAACGGCCTTGCTCGCGCCAGCCTCGGCCTTGGCAACCGGAGCCTTCTTGCCCGCGATCGGCTTTTCGGGAAGCGCCTTCATGTCGATCGCGGCGTTGCCGGTGGCGGCGCCGTTGCTCGTCGCGATCGCACTGTCGCCTTCGCCGTCGACCTTGATGCCACCGGGATCGTCGGGCTTGACCTTATAATCGCCCTCTTGCGCCGCGATCATCGCGCCGTTGCCGTCGACGCCCTGGTGCTGCTTGTAATATTGATAGCCGAAGATCACCGCCGCGACGACGAGCAGCGCCGCCACGATCAGGCCGATGATCTTCACGACCGACGGGCCATCGTCATAATCGTCCTCGACCGTTTCGAGCCAGGGAAGGCGATCCTCGTCGCGCATATCGTATTCGCCTGCCATCAGTTCATCTCCTGGACCGCCTGGACGCCCATGATGCCCAACCCGTTACGGATAATCTGCCCGATTGCATCGGCCAAGAAAAGCCGCGCGCACGTCATCGCCGGATTATCGGGCAGGAGGAAGCGCCGGTCGGGCCGATCGTTGCCGACGTTCCACAAAGCATGGAGCGAAGCGGCCAAGTCGTACAGATAAAAGGCAATCCGGTGCGGTTCGCGCGCCGCAGCAGCGGTGTCGACGATCCGCGGGAACTGCGCGGCGAACTTCACCAGCGCGAGGTCCTCCGTGTCAAGTTGGGACAAGTCGACCGTATCGCAGACGATTCCCGCCTCCGCCGCACGCCGATGGAGCGACGCGACGCGCGCATGCGCGTAGTTCACATAGAAGACCGGATTGTCCTTCGACGCCTCGACTACCTTGGCGAAGTCGAAATCCATCTGCGCATCGGCCTTGCGTGTCAGCATGGTGAAGCGGACGACGTCCTTGCCGACTTCGTTGACGACATCGGCGAGGGTGACGAAATTGCCCGCGCGCTTCGACATCTTGATCGGCTCGCCAGCGCGCATCAGGCGGACCATCTGCACCAGCTTGACGTCGAAGCGCGTCTTGCCCCCCGTCAGCGCCTGCACCGCGGCGACGATCCGCTTGACGGTGCCGGCATGGTCGGCGCCCCAGATGTCGATCAGCGCGTCGGCCGACTGCGCCTTCTGGAAATGGTACGCGAGATCGGCGCCGAAATAGGTCCACTGCCCGTTCGACTTCCGGATCGGCCGATCCTGGTCGTCGCCGAACTGGGTCGAGCGGAACAGCGGGAGCACGACGGGCTCCCAATCTTCGAGCTCCTGGCCCTTGGGGGCTTCGAGCACGCCGTCGTAGATCAGGTCGCGCGAGCGCAATTCGGCCTCGGCCTCCTCGGGCTTGCCCGCTGCCTGCAGCTCGGCCTCGGACGAGAACAGGTCGTGATGAATGCCGAGCAAGGCGAGGTCGGCCTTGATCAGCACGAGCATCGCCGCGACCGCCTTGGTGCGGAACAGCACGAGCCACTCGTCTTCGGGCTTGCCGACATAGGCGTCGCCGAATTCGGCGGCGAGCGCCTGGCCGACCGGGATCAGATAATCGCCGGGATACAGGCCCTCGGGGATCTCGACGGTCTCGCCAAGCGCTTCGCGGTAGCGCAGGTGCACCGAGCGGGCGAGCACGTCGACCTGACCGCCGGCATCGTTGACATAATATTCGCGGATCACCTTGTGGCCGGCGAATTCGAGCAAGGCGGCGAGCGCATCGCCCACCACCGCGCCGCGGCAATGCCCCATGTGCATCGGCCCAGTCGGATTGGCCGAGACATATTCGATGTTCACGGTCGTGCCGGCACCGCGGTTCGAGCGGCCGTAATCGTCGCCGCCGTCGCGGATCGCCGAGAGTTCGGCGCGCCAGGTGTCGTCGGTCAGGCTCATGTTGATGAAGCCCGGCCCGGCGATCGACACTTTCTCGACCTCGTCGAGGCCGGCCAGCTGCGCGACGATCTTCTCGGCGAGCGCACGCGGGTTGGTCTGCGCGGGCTTGGCGAGCACCATCGCGGCGTTGGTGGCGAGATCGCCATGGCTCGTGTCGCGCGGCGGCTCAACCGTGATGTTCGCGCGGTTGAGCCCGGCGGGCAAGTCGCCGCTGGCTTCAAGGGCATCGAGCACCGCATCGATATGCGCGGCGAAACGGGTGTAGAGGGTCATTGGGGCACGTCCGGTGGTGTCTGCGAGCGCGGCGCATAGCGGATACGGGGAGCGGCTTCAAACACTCCTACCCGCCACGGGGAGCGTGACCCTTTTGCCCCTTCAGCAAAAGGCTGAAGAAGCCGAGCGGTCCCCCTCCCCATTCCGGGGAGGATTTGGGTGGTTGATCGCAGCATCACACTGCGCCTACCAACGGCATATCTCCGTTCCGAAAGGTCGCCCATGAAACGCCACGCCCTTCTGCTCGCCGCCACCGCCGCGGTGATCGCGCTCGCGCCGGTCCACGCCCAGCAGAAGGCGCCGGCCGCAGCCGCGGTCGGCGGCGACATCCCCGCCAAGTTCAGCCCGCCCGAGGCGCAGAACGATTACGTCAAGCGCGAGGTGATGATCCCGATGCGCGACGGGACCAAGCTCTACACCGTGATCGTCTACGCCAAGGGCCTGACCAACGCGCCGATCGTCCTCACGCGCACGCCGTACAACGCCAAGGGCCGCGCGCACCGCACCGACAGCGCGAGCGAACTCTCCACGCTGCCGCTCGCCGACGAGATGTTCGTCAAGGGCGGCTATATCCGCGTCTATCAGGACATTCGCGGCAAATACGGCTCGGAAGGCGACTATGTCGTCACGCGTCCGGTCATCGGCCCGCTCAACCAGACCAAGGTCGATCACACGACCGATGCGTACGACACGATCGACTGGCTGGTGAACAAGGCGAACCTGCCGGAATCGAACGGCCGCGTCGGGATGATCGGATCGTCCTACGAAGGCTTCACCGTGGTGATGGCGCTGCTCCATCCGCACCCCGCGCTGAAGGTCGCAGCACCGCAGAGCCCGATGATCGACGGCTGGATGGGCGACGACTGGTTCCACTACGGCGCGTTCCGCTTGCCGAATATCGGCTGGCTCGGCTCGCAAACCGGCTACAAGGGCGAGGGCAAGGCGCCCCCGTCGGGTGGCTATGACGATTACGATAATTTCCGCACCATCTCGGCGGGCGATTGGGCGAAGAAGTCGGGCTACGACCAGCTGCCGTACTGGAAGCGGATGGTCGAGCATCCCGCATACGACGGCTTCTGGTCGGGCCAGGCGCTCGACACCTTGCTCGCCGCGAGCCCGTCGAACGTTCCCACGCTGTGGGAACAGGGCCTGTGGGATCATGAGGACATGTGGGGCGGGATCCACAGCTATGAGGCACTCGTCAAGGCCGGGCATCAGTCGAACAATTATCTCGTGATGGGCCCGTGGCGCCACAGCCAGGTCAATCGCGAGGGCCGCACGCTCGGGCCGCTGACGTGGAACGGCGACACCGCGCAGCAATATCGCGAAGACATGGTGCTGCCGTTCTTCAATCAGTATCTGAAGGACGGTCCGGCAGTCACGCTGCCCGCCGCCGCAATCTATAACACCGGGGCGAACCACTGGGACAGTTTCCCGAAATGGCCGCTGTCGTGCGACGCCGGCTGCGATACGCCGCTGACCCCGCTGTATCTCCAGGCCGACAAGGGCCTCGGTTTCGAACGCGCGGCGAGCGGCGGCGACAGCTATGTATCAGATCCCGCCAACCCCGTCCCGTATCTGCCGCGGCCGATCAATTTCGACGATGGCCGCTGGGGCGACTGGCTGGTGTCCGACCAGCGCTCGGTCGATGGCCGCACCGACGTGATGAGCTATTCGAGCCCGGTACTGACCAAGACCGTCAAGGTCTCGGGCGTGCCGTGGGCCGACATCTTCGCCAAGACGACCGGCAGCGACGGCGACATCGTTGTCAAGCTGATCGACGTCTATCCCGACGAAGTGGCGAGCAACCCCAAGATGGGCGGCTATCAGCTCGCGATCAGCCTCGACATCTTCCGCGGGCGGTATCGCGAGAGCTTCGCCAAGCCGAGTGCGATCCCGGCGAACAAGACGCAGCAGTATCGGTTCCGTCTGCCGGCGGTGAACCATGAGTTCCTGCCGGGGCACAAGATCATGGTGCAGGTGCAGTCGTCGCTGTTCCCGGTCTACGACCGCAATCCGCAGACTTTCGTGCCCAACATCTTCCTGGCGAAGCCTGCCGACTACAAGAAGGCGACGGTGACGATCGAGCATGGCGCCGCGGGCGCGAGCGCGGTGTTGCTGCCGGTGGTGGTAAAGTAAGCAACGCTTTTGCGCTGCCCCCTCCCCCGTTCGGGCTGAGCCTGTCGAAGCCCTGCCCTCCCCACGCGACCGCGTCGCGCGGGGCACGGGCCCTTCGACAAGCTCAGGGCGAACGGGAGAGGGAGCACCGGCGCTCCGGGGCGCGGAAGACGCCCGTCATGCCGGGCTTGAGCCGGCATCCATGAATCAAGTCCGGGGTGACGGCTGCGTCACACCAACCCGTCGACCGCCTTCGTCCCCTTGCTCAGCGGGAACAGCGCCGCCATCGCGCGCGCTGGCTCGACGCCGAAATGCCCCGCAACCGCGCCCGCGATGAACGCGTCGAGCTGCAGCGTCGGCTTCAGATCGCGCCCCTCGAACAAAGCCGCTGCTTGCAGCCCCGGCCAGTCCGCCAGCACCCGTCCGCCGCGCACCGCCCCGCCGAGCAGCATCGCCGAGCTGCCCGTGCCGTGATCGGTCCCGCCGGTGCCATTGACCGCGACCGTCCGCCCGAACTCTGTCGCGACGAGCACCATCGTGTCGCTCCACAACGGCCCCAGCCCCGCCTGCAGCGCGCCGATCATCCCGTCCAGCCCCTTCAACTGCGCGCCGAGCCGCTGGCGCTGCTGCGTATGCGTGTCCCACCCGCCGGTCTCGATCATCGCGATCCGCGCGCCATTGGCGGGCGCGAGTAGCCGCGCGGCAAGCGCCCCCGTCGCCACCGCATTGGCGCCGCCGCCCGCCGCGAGGTCGCTGGTGAGCTCGCGCGTGCTCATCGCCTCGCTCCACAGCCCGTGGAGCTGCGCGTCGCCCTGATAGAGCATCGCCACGCGCTGCATCAGATCGTCCGACGCCTGCGGCAGGTTGGAGGGGGCATAGGACGACACGTCATGCTTGCCGCGCAGCGCGAGCGGCACCGTCGCCGACACCGCGATCGCCTTCGCTTCGGTCGGCGGCAGCACGCCGAGCAGCCGGTTGAGCCAGCCATCCTTGACTTGATACGCGCTCAGCCCGCCGCTCTCGAGCACGTTCTGCCCGTCGAAATGCGAGCGGTCGCGGTAGGGCGAGGCGACGGCATGCGCGAACAGCGCTTGCTTGCGGCCATAGAGCCCCTGCAGCGCCGTCATCGTGGGATGCAACGCGAACATCCCGTCGAGCTTGGGCGCGCTCGCGAAATCGGCGGCGAGATCGCCACGCGCGCCGACGAACGCCGGATCGCCGACCGGCGCGACGATGCCCATCCCGTCGGCTGCGCCGCGCTGGATGATGAAGATGAAGCGCTTGTCGGTCTCGGCCTTGGCGAATGCCATGCGCGGAGCAAGCGCGAGCGCGAGCGCCCCCGCACCGAGGAACGCGCGACGATCAAGAATAGGGGAATACATGGCCTATCTCCGCATGAATTCAGGAGCGACGAGCAGCAGCGCGAGCGCTTGCGCCGGACTCTCGCAATTGGCGAGCGCCGTGCTCGTCGCCGGGGTTACCGCACCTGGCAGGATCTTGGGGCCAAGCGCCCGCGCGTCGACGCTTGCCGCGCGCGAGGCGAAGCGTTCGGCGGCCTCGACACGGCGCAGCACCGCATCGGGCCCGGCCCAGCTGCCGGCGATATCGTCATAGCCGATCGGCTGCCCCGGCTTCCACGTCGGCTGGCCGAGCTGGTTGAGCAAGCCCACCATCGCCTGTGGATCGGCGGTCTTCACGTTCAGCGCGCGCATCGAGGAGATCGTCCATTCCCACGGCGTCTTGAACTTAAGCGGTTGCTCGACCCACGCCTCGGGCGAAGCGATCAGCGCGCGATACACCGTTGGCAGATCGCCGCCCGATTTGACGAATGCCGCCTGTAACCGCGCGACCATCGCCGGCGGCGGTGTGTCGCCCGCGAAATGCCGCGCGAGCTTGGTCGCGATGTGGCTCGCGGTGGCGGGCGAAACCGCCACGTCGGCGAGCACCGCGCTCGCCTGCTCGACTCCGCCTGCGGGATAGGTCTTGCCCATCACCATGCGGTCGCCTGGTTCGTGCAACGGTGCGGCAAAGACGAAATCGCCCGGCAAGCCATCGGTCCCGGCGGCGCGAGCGCCCGGCCCCTGCCCGATCCCGGCGACGGTCCAACCCGTCATCGCGCGCGCGAATTCGGTGACGTCGGCCTGGCTATAGCCCGTCCGCACGCCGAGCGTATGCAGCTCGAGGATCTCGCGCGCGAGATTCTCGTTGAGCCCGACCTTGCGCCCACCATTCCCGGCCGCGCGTGCGGCGATCCGTTGCCCGAGCGGCGAATTCGGACCGACCGACACCGCCTGATCGAGATAGAGCAGCATCGCGGGATGCTGTTCCACCGCCATCAGCATGTCGTGGAAACTGCCGAGTACATGCGGCCGGATCGCCTCGAATTCGAGCGTTCCCGCCAGCCCGACCACCTGGAGCTTATCGGCCGAGACCGCAAAATGGTTCGCCCAGAAATGGACAAGTCGCTCGACGAACGGCGTGTCGGTGATCAGTGCCTGCGTCACCCGCGCGCCGACCGCGCCGGCATAATCCCCGCGCCCGGTGCGCGCGGCGAACTGACGCGCCTGCTTCATCGCATCGTCGGGCATCGGCTTTGCGGCCGGCGACGACGGCGCCATCCCCGGCGGCTGGACCGACTGCGCCCCCATCTGCAGTCCCGCGGGTGCCGATCCCGGCATCGGCGCGACTGCGGCAGGAGGACCAGGCGGCACGCCCGGTTTGCCACCCTGCTGCGCGCGCAGCGCGCGCTGCTGGCGGAAATAGTCGGCGAGATCGGCCGATACCGCCGCGCTCGTCGGCGCCGAGGCGATCGCATCGGGACGCGGATCATAATGCGCGAACTGCCCGTTGAGCCACGCAACCGGGTCGGTCGGAATCGGCTGATCGCCGCGTGCGCCCAAACCGAACCGATTGAGTGCGATACTTGCCTTCGTCATCACCGCGTCCTTCTTTACGCCGTGCGGAGGTATCACCGCAATCTGTCGCAGAATTATGCCCGCTACGGTCAGACGCTTTCGTTTCGTGCAACTGGTCGCGCATTCTTTGCGCTTGGGCTCATGCTGCACCGCAAAATGTTAGTCCCATCATCACAATCATCTTCTGTGGAGAGGATGCGCGATCGGCTTTCGAAATTCGGAAGGAACGATCATGATCAAGACCATTTTCGCCGCTACGGCCCTGCTTGCTGCCACGGTTTCGCCTGCGCTTGCCACGGATTCCGCCAGCCACACCTTCACGCGCGACGGCGAGACCTACACCTACAAGACGATCGACAAGGGCGACCACGTCCTGATCAGCGGCCGCCGCCAGTCGGGCAGCGCGTTCGAGCTCAACGTCCGCGGCGACCAGGTGACTGGCGTTTCGGGCGGGACTCCCGTCTCGTTCGTCGTCCCCAACGCGCAGGCCAAGCTGACCTCGTCGACCGAGCTGGCATTCCGCTAAGCCGTTCGGGCCGGGCGTGTTGCTCCGACTGCCGATGGCAAGCGGAGCGACACGCTCAAGCCGTATGGAGTGCGGGGTTCAGAAACCTTCGGGCAAATCGATTGGGCCGACCACCTCGCGGTAACGCGACACTGCGTAATGATCGGTCATCCCGGCGATGAAATCGGCGATGTGGCGGCTGCGCCGCGGCTCATCAGCCGGGATCCGCGCCGCCCAATCCGCCGGCATCAACCGCGCATCTGCGCGATAGGCGGCAAACAACCCTGTTATGATCCCTTCCGCCGCGCGCGCCGCCTCGAGCTGGCGCGGGTGGTGGTAGAGATTCGCGTACATGAAGCGCTTGAGGATCCGCTCGTCCTCGCGCATTTCGGGCGAGAAGCCGACCAGGCAGCGCCCCGCCCCGCGCACGTCGGCGCTATCACCAATCCCGACCAGCCGCGACCGAGTCTCGGCGATCAGATCGTTGACCATCGCGCCGATCTGCGAGCGGATCAGCTCGCCGACCAGCCGCGCGGGTACGACGTCGGAAAAGCGCGCGCGTACGGCATCCCAGCCGCGCGCGATCAGCGGCACTTCGAGCAATTGGTCGAGCGTCAGCAAGCCAGCGCGCAGGCCATCGTCGATATCGTGATTGTCATAGGCGATGTCGTCGGCAATCGCCGCGACTTGCGCCTCGAGGCTCGACCAATTGCCCAGATCGAGTGGAAACGCCGCATCGCAATCCGCCAACGCCCAGCGCGGCTTCTTTACCGGGCCGTTATGCTTGGCGAGCCCCTCGAGCGTTTCCCATGTCAGGTTGAGCCCGTTCCAGCGCGGATACGGGCTGTCGATCGTCATCAGCGCGCGCAGCGTGTTGCCGTTATGGTCGAATCCGCCCTGCTCGGCCAGCGCCGCCTGGAGCGCATCCTCGCCGGCGTGGCCGAACGGCGGATGGCCGATGTCGTGCGCGAGCGACAGTGCCTCGGTCAGATCCTCGTTGAGCCCGAGCGTGCGCGCAATCGTGCGCGCGATCTGCGCGACTTCCAGGCTGTGCGTCAGCCGGACGCGGAAATGGTCGCCGTCGGGCGCCATGAACACCTGCGTCTTGTGGCGCAGCCGGCGAAAGCTGATCGAATGGATGATCCGGTCGCGGTCGCGCTGGAAGGCATCGCGGGGCCCGCGCGCGCCACCGGGCGTGCTCCCCTTTTGTTCTTCATGGAGGCGACCGCGGCTGCGCTCCGGGTGAGAGGCCCAGGGCGCAAGCAGCGTCATACCGGTCGGTAGTCCATCAATCGAAGGGTCATTTGGCGCCGAGCTTGGAGATCTTCTGGCCAGCGTCGCTGACGAAGACGAAGCCCGATACGCCGTCCTTGGCGATCTTGTTGACGAACGCCTGCGCTTCGTCGTCGGTCTTGAACGGGCCGGTCAGGATACGGTTGGTCGCGCGCAGCGGCGTCGTCCAGCCGCTGCGGCCGGCGAGTTGCTTGTTGCCGCTGCGCAGCTTCGACCATTGCTTGGGCAGATCGTTCTCGTTCGCGCCGCCCGCGACCTGGACCCAGATCCGCGACGGCTCGAGCAGCTTGGGATCGTTCTTGCGCTTTTCCTCGGCCGCCTTCTTGGCATCCGCCAGTTTCTTGTCAGCGACGGCTTTCTTCGCGTCGGCGATCTTCTTGTCGGCAGCGGCCTTCTTGGTCTCGGCGAGCTTCTTGTCGGCAGCCGCCTTCTTCGCTTCGGCGAGCGCCAGCTGATCGGCGGCTTTCTTGTCGGCGAGCTTCTTCTCGGCTGTCAGCTTCTTCTGCGCCGCTACTTCATCGGCGCGGGTCGTATCCACGGGGGGGACCACAGCGCGCGCACGCTCGATTGGCGCCGGGGTCGGGCTCGGCGCGGTTTCGACCGGCGACTCGTTGGCGGGCACCTTTATGTCGGAGATGATCGCCGCGAGGATCGAATCCTCGCTGCGGACGGGTGTCGGGGCCGCTGGCGTAGGCGCGACCGGGGTTGGCGCGACGGGAACCGGTGCAGGCGTTGCTGCAACGATCGTCGCGCTTTCCGCCGCCGCTGCGAGCGTGCCGCCGGGCGGCGCCGTGGCGGTTTGAGTCGGAACAGTCGCCGGCGACGGAACAGCCGCGCCCGCCGTGCTGGTGCTTGGTGCTGCGACGAGCCCGCCCGGCGTCGCGCCGAGGCGCGTCGTCGACGCCGCTGTGCCACGATCGCCGCCAGACAGCGGCGTGTTCGACGCGGCGAGCACAACCGGCGCGGCCGTTGCCGAGGCAAACGCTGTCGGCGCGGGCGCTCTCACCACCGGAGCGCTGACTTGCGGCACCGCGACGGGCAGCGGCGCAGCGACGGTCGCTGCCGGCGCCGCGATCGTGGCCTGGGTCGGCGCTGCGGCCATCTCAACCGGACGCGACGGCACGGTCACGCTCGGCGTCGTGGGAAGGGCGCGAAGCTGCGCCATCGCTGCTGTGTTCGCGGCTTGCGCGGCCGTCACCGGCGCGCGTTGGACGTAGCGCGGCGCGGGCAAAGCTTGCGCGTAGGGCGAGGCCGGCAGCGGCTGGACATACGGCGTGGCGGGCGCGCGCTGCGGTTGCGCGTAGGGCGATTGCACCGCCGGCGTACCTGGCAGGCGCTGGACAAAGGTCGCCGTCGGCGCGCCCGTCATCGGCGTATTGGCGGCAAGCGCGGTGCGCGGCGCGATCGCTCCGTACGACGGGGGTGCGGGCAGCGGCGGCGGTGGTGGTGGCGCCACGCTCGCGACGACCTCGACGCGTCCACGATTGCGGCGCGCTTCCTTGGCGCGGCGGCGTTCCTCGCGCGCGTCGACCACGACGGGTGCCTTGACCACCGCCGCGACCTGAACCGGCGCGGTCGGATCGGGGCCGAGCGCCGCGAGCGGGGGCACGAGCCGCGCGTCGTTGACGCGGTCGAGGCTCGGCCGCACTTCGCCGAAATGCACCGCGAACGCGCGGTCGGCGGGGCGCAAACTCGACAGGATCTCGAAGAACGGCTGCAACCCTTGCGCCATCCCGCTAGGCATCATGCTCGTCGCGATCTTCTCGGCGCCGGCCTTGTCGCCCGCCATCGCCAGGATGAAGGCGCGCGCGCGCCACGCGCCACGATCGCTCTTGCGCAACAGCTGGTCGATCTGCGTCAGCGCGAGCTCGCGCTTGCCCGAAATGCCGAGCGACAGCGCATAGCGTCGCTGCGTCTCGTCATTCGCGCCAGCGCGCAGGGCCACGCGGTAGTCGCGCTGCGCGCGCTCCTGCTCGCCGATCAGGTCATAGGCCAGACCGCGGTCGGCGGCGAAACTGCGCGGATCGGCGCCCAACCGCTCGGCCTCGGCGAAATGGCGCAGCGCGTCGCCGGGCCGCTCGGCTGAGACGAGCAAGCTGCCCTCGCCCGCCTTGACCCGCGCATTACGGGGATCGATCCGCTCGGCGCGCGCGAAGAAGGCGGCAGCTGCGGTATCATCGTCGAGCCTCAGCGCGAGTTCGCCCGCCCGGATCAGCGCCTGCAAATCCTGCGGATTGGCCGCGAGCAGCCGGATCTGGCTCGCGAGCAGATCGGCATCCGAGAGCGGCTGCACGCTATAAGGCGACGGCACGCTGGCATAAGGCGAGCTGCCATAGGGCGAGGGATAGCTCGACTGCGCATTCGCCGCAGACGCGAGCGTCAGCGCAGATACGGAGGCAATAAGACGAACGGCGCGCATGGTCAGTCCTAGAGCGGTTTATCGCGCAGGCGGCAAGCGACCGCCCGGCCGCGCTGCGACCAATCGACACCCAGTGACGGCGAGCGCCCGATCGGGAGCGCTCGCCGTGATCCGCCGCGGATCGTTACTGGTTGTTCTGCCGATGCAGGAAGCTGTCTCTTATACACATCT